>NZ_RAWR01000273.1:0-12155 GCF_003986945.1 Corallococcus sp. AB018
GGGGGCGGCCGGACCATTGGTTCTCTTCCTCCCATTCGCCATGCGCGCTCCATACCCCAAAGTGCCGCGATTGTTGCCAGAGGGTAATGCAGGGGCTATGCCCATGCCCGATGAGCGACATCCAAGAGCCCACGCCGGGAGCCCCGGCGCCTGACGAAGCCACGACGCGTCCCGGCGAGTACATCGCGGACATCAGCTTCGAAGAAATGAACCTCTCCGAGCCCCTCCGCCGCGCGCTGGCGGAGCGCGGCTACACCAGCCCCACCCCCGTACAGGCCAAGGCCTTTGGCCCCGCGATGGCGGGCAAGGACCTCATCGTCCGCAGCAAGACGGGCACGGGCAAGACGGCCGCCTTCGGCCTGCCCCTGCTGGAGAAGATTCCCGCGGACGAGAAGCGCGTGCGCGCCCTCATCCTCTGCCCCACGCGCGAGCTGGCGCTCCAGGTGGCGGAGGAGCTGACCACGCTGGCCAAGTACAAGGGCGTGAAGGTGGCGGCCATCTACGGCGGCGCCTCCATGAAGCAGCAGGAGGACGCGCTGGAAGAGGGCACGCCCATCATCGTGGGCACCCCCGGCCGCGTCTTCGACCACATCAACCGCGGCAACCTCAAGCTGGACGGCTGCGACCACGCCATCCTCGACGAAGCCGACGAGATGCTGAACCAGGGCTTCTACGAGGAGGTCACCCGCATCCTCGACCGTCTTCCGAAGACGCGCCAGGTGCTGCTCTTCAGCGCCACCGTCCCCACGGACATCCAGAACCTCATCGCGCGCTACACGACGAACGCGGAGACGCTGCTGCTGTCCGGCGACGTCTTCACGGTGGAGCACATCCACCACATCCGCTACGACGTGTCGGATCAGTTCCCCAAGCCGCGCAACCTCATCTACATCCTGGAGAAGGAGGAGCCCTCCAACGCCATCATCTTCTGCAACACGCGGGATGACACGGCGCTGGTGACCGCGGTGCTCAACCGCAACGGCTTCGACGCGGAATTGCTCAACGGAGACCTGCCGCAGAAGGAGCGCGAGCGGGTGATGGGCAAGGTGAAGCGCGGCGAGGTGGCCTTCATGGTCGCCACGGACATCGCGGCGCGCGGCATCGACATCTCCGGGCTGGAGTACGTCATCAACTACTCCCTGCCGGAGGACCCCGCCGTCTACCTGCACCGCGTGGGCCGCACGGGCCGCATCGGCAACAAGGGCACGGCCATCAACCTCTTCTCCGGGCGCGAGCTGGCGACGTTCACCGTGCTGGAGAAGAAGTTCGGCATCAAGTTCGAGATGCGTGAGATGCCCGCGCCCGAAGAGGCCATGCACCTGTGGACCGAGCGCCACGTGCGTGAGCTCCGCGAGGGCATGGGCAGCAGCATCTTCGAGGGCTTCCTGCCCCTGGCCACGCAGCTCAAGCAGCGCCCGGACGCGGACGACCTCATCGCCTTCCTCATCAAGTACTACTTCAGCCACCTGCGCATGGAGAAGGCGCAGGCCGCCGGTGAGACGGAGAAGCGCGAGCCGGTGGAGAAGAAGCCGCTGGAGCGCCGGGGCAAGGACCGCGACCGTGAGCGCGACCGCGAGCGTCCCCGCCGAGAGGAGCGCGGCGAGCGCACCGAGCGTCCGCGCCGCGACGAGCACCCGGACCGCGAACGCCGTCCGCGCCGCGACGAGCCGCGCCGCGAGGACCGGGGTGAGCGCCGGGGTGCCGGTTCCGCCGCGCTGGAGGCGGGCCCGGGCGAGACGAAGCTCTGGGTGAACCTGGGCACCGCGGACGGCCTGGGGCCGGGCAGCATCGCCACGGCCATGGAGGACGCGGGCGCGCCGCTGGGCAAGATGGTGCGCGCGGAGTTGCGCCCCACGTTCGCGTACGTCTTCGTGGCGGAGGAGGACTCCGCGGGCTTCGAGGCGCTCAACGGCAAGCAGCACGGCGGCAAGACGCTGCGCGTGGAGAAGAGCAAGCCGCGCAGCGAGCGCGACACCACCAGCACCCGCCCGCCCCCGTCCCCGGACGCGGGCCCCGGCGAGGTGAAGCTCTGGGTGAACCTGGGCATGGACGACGGCATGGACGAGGCGAAGCTGCCCGCCACGCTGGAGGCCATGGGCGCCCCGGCGGGCAAGGTCATCAAGGCCCTCACCCGCCCCACCTACGGCTACGTCTACGTGCCGGAAGGTGACGCCGAGGGCTTCGAGTCGCTCAACGGCAAGGCGCACAACGACAAGCCGCTGAAGCTGGAGCGGCACCGTCCGCGCGGCCAGCGTGAAGAGCGCCGCCCCCGTCACGAGTCCCTGCAGGACCTCCCCGGCCAGGCGCGCCTGTGGGTGGGCCTGGGCCGTCAGGAAGGCCTGGACGAGGCGGGCGTCACCGCCGCGCTGGAGGCCGCGGGCGCTCCGGCGGGCAAGGTGCTGCGCACCGACCTGCGCCCCACGTACGCGTATGTCTTCGTGGCGGAGGAGGATGTGGAGGGCTTCGAGTCCACCCACGGCAAGCCGCACGGCGAGGGCAAGACGCTCAAGGTGGAGCGCGCCAAGCGCAAGTAGTGCTTCCGCGCCTTCGGGGGGCTCACGGCCCCCTCAAGGCTCCGGAGCCGTCTTCTTCCTGCGGGCCCGGTGGTAGTGCGCCACGCACAACCCCCGGGCCAGCACGGGCCGGCCGCACTCCGGTGAAGCGCAGGCCGCGCTGGCCTCCTTCGCCGGAGGAGTCGAAGCGCCCGGCCCACCGCTGAACATCGCCTCCGCCACGGCCATCAGACGGTCCACGTCGTCCCGGCCCAGTTTCTTCAGCCGCACCCACTCCACCAGCCGATGAGCCCCCGCGTCCTCCGCGTCCTCCAGCCGGAACAGCTCCCCCAGCGGCAGCTCCAGCGCGGCCGCGACCTGGAGGAGCGTGTCGTAGCTGGGGTTGCGCTCGCCGCGCTCCAGCAGGGACACGAAGCTCACGGAGATGTCGCACCGGGCGGCGAAGTCCTCCTGGGTGAGGCCCCGGCGCTCGCGCAACGTGCGGATCCGCCGCGCCAGTCCCTGCAGGGACGAGCCGGCGTCGCTGTCGTCCGGGGAGTGGGGGCGCATGGACGCACCCATCGTAGCGCACCGCTTCTGTTAAGGTTTTCCGTCTGTCCTCAGGAGTGAAGCCCACCATGAACGCCGTCGACGGCACCAACTACTACTTCCGCAAGGCCGCGCGGGTGATGGACGTGGGCACGCCCATCGAGACGCTCCTGGCCACGCCCCTGCGCGAGGTGAAGGTGCAGGTGTCCATCGAGATGGACTCCGGCGAGATCCGCACGTTCCTGGGCTACCGCATCCAGCACGACAACAGCCGCGGCCCCATGAAGGGCGGCCTGCGCTACCACCCCGCCCTGGACCAGGACGAGTGCGTGTCGCTCGCGTCGCTGATGACGTGGAAGACGGCCGTGGTGAACGTGCCCTACGGCGGCGCCAAGGGCGGCGTGGCGTGCGACCCCGCGCAGATGAGCCTCAAGGAAGTGGAGCGGCTCACGCGCAAGTTCGTGGATCAGATTCAAGACGTCATCGGGCCCACGCGGGACATCCCCGCGCCGGACGTCAACACCAACCCCCAGGTGATGGCCTGGGTGATGGACCAGTACTCGCGCTACCACGGCCATTCGCCGGCGGTGGTGACGGGCAAGCCCCTGGAGCTGTACGGCTCCAAGGGCCGCGAGGCCGCCACCGGGCGAGGCCTGCTCTACGTGTGCCGTGAAATCCTGCGCGACCTGGGCATGCCGGTGAAGGGCACGCGCTTCGCCATCCAGGGCTTCGGCAACGTGGGCAGCCACATCGCGCAGCTCATCTGGGGCGACGGCGGCGTGGTGGTGGCCGCGTCCGACGTGCTGGGCGGCATGTACAACCCCACGGGCCTGGACGTGCCGTCCCTCTTCGAGCACGTGAAGCGCACCGGCACCGTCACCGGCTTCAGCGGCGGCACGCCGTGCCGCAACGAGGACGTGCTCGCGGCGGACTGCGAAGTGCTCATCCCCGCGGCCCTGGGCCACGTGCTCACCCGCGACAACGCCAACAGCGTGCGCGCGCGTTTGGTGGTGGAGGGCGCCAACGGCCCCACCCAGCCGGAGGCGGACGACATCCTGGAGAAGCGCGGCATCTTCGTGGTGCCGGACATCCTGGCCAGCGCGGGCGGCGTCACGGTGAGCTACCTGGAGTGGGTGCAGAACCTCCAGCACGTCTCCTGGGAAGAGGATCGCGTCAACGCGGAGCTGGAGAAGACGATGAAGGAGGCCTACGACCGGGTGGCTCAGATTGCACGGTCTCGTAAGGTTTCCATGCGGACGGCCGCGTACATCCTGGCCATTGGCCGGGTGGGCAAGGCCACGGTGCTGCGCGGCATCTGACGCACCCCGCCGCGCACGCGGGCAGGCAGGCGTGGGGCTCCGGGCCGCTTCCGTGCGGGGCGCGCTTCCGCTACACGCCCGGCCATGATGGTCACCCTGCAGGACATCCAGGCGGCGCGCGAACGGATCCGCACCTCGCTGCGCCCCACGCCGTGCCCCGCGTCGGACTACTTCACGGAGAGGACCGACTGCGCGGTGGTGTACTTCAAGCTGGAGAACCTCCAGCGCACCGGCGCCTTCAAGGAGCGCGGCGCGCTCAACAAGCTGCTGACGCTGACGGAGGAGGAGAAGCGCCGCGGCGTCATCGCGGCCTCCGCCGGCAACCACGCGCAGGGCGTGGCGTACCACGCGCGCCGGCTGGGCATCCGCGCCACCATCGTGATGCCGGAGCGCACGCCGCTCATCAAGGTGACTCGCACGCGGGATGACTACGGCGCGCGCGTGGTGCTCAAGGGCGCCAACTACGACGAGGCCTACGCGGAGGCCCTGCGCATCCAGGCCGCGGAGAACCTGGTGTTCGTGCACCCCTTCAACGACCCGCATGTCATCGCGGGCCAGGGCACCATCGCGCTGGAGCTGCTGGAGCAGTGCCCGGACCTGGAGCTGGTGGTGGTGCCGGTGGGCGGCGGCGGGCTCATCTCCGGCGTGGCCGTGGCCCTGAAGCAGACGAACCCGCGCATCCAGGTGGTGGGCGTGCAGGCCTCCACCATCGCCAGCATGAAGGCGTCGCTGGATGCGGGGAAGCGCACGGAGCTCACCAACGCGGGCACCACCATCGCGGACGGCATCGCGGTGAAGGTGCCGGGGGACCTCACCTTCGAGCACGTGCGCAAGTACGTGGACGCGGTGGTGACGGTGGACGAGGAGGAGATCGCCGCCGCCATCCTGATGATGCTGGAGCAGGAGAAGTCGGTGGCGGAGGGCGCGGGCGCGGCGGGGCTGGCGGCGCTCGTCAACGGCCGGATTCCGCAGGCGAAGGGCAAGCGCGTCGCCATCATCGTGGGCGGCGGCAACATCGACATGAACGTCATCAGCCGCATCATCGAGCGGGGCCTCGTGAAGGCGGGCCGCCTGGTGCAACTGGAGGTGCGGCTGCCGGACCGGCCCGGCGTGCTCGCGCGGCTCACCACGCAGATTGCCGAGATGCGCGCCAACGTGGTGGACCTGCACCACGACCGCGCCTTCTCCAAGGCGGGGCTGGGCGAGGCCACGGTGGAGGTGATGCTGGAGACCACCGGGCACGCCCACATCCAGGAGCTGATGGCCGCGCTGGAGGCCCAGGGCTGGCAGGTCGCCCGGACGTAGGGCGGGGAGGCTTGCGCGGGCGCTCGGGGCTTCGGCGATACTCCGGAAACCCATGAACACGCCCCTCATCGCCCTGCTGCTCCTCGCCGCCGCTCCTCCCGCGCAGAAGGCGAAGGAGCTGGCCGCCCACAAGGAGTGGGAGGAGCTGTACCTCGCGTTCGCCGCCGCGGACCCCGCCTCCTACCCGGAGGCGCAGCGGCCGTCCGTGGCGGGCCCGCTGCTCAAGGGCTGCGAGGCGCTGCTCCCGGAGGACGCGGTGATGGCGTACTCGCTGGGCGAGCGCGCCGTGGCCTTCCAGGAGACGGCGGGCGGCCTGCGCTGCCTGGCGCGCTCCGCGCTGAAGACGGATCAGCGGGCCGCCGCGGAGGAGGCGCTGAAGAAGGGCCTGGCCACCTTCCCCAAGGACGGCGCGTTCGCGCTGGAGCTGGGCCGGTTGCAGTTGCAGGACAAGGACTCGGCGGGGGCGCTGACCACGCTTCAGCAGGTGCCCGCGAAGTCGAAGGAGGCCGCGGAGGCGAAGAAGCTGATGCAGCAGGCCCGCTCGCAGGTGTCGGAGGAAGGGGCCGCGCGGCGCGAGGCGGAGCGCCTGGAGCAGCGGATGAATGGCGAGCCCTCCTTGGGGGACACGCGCCAGGCGAGGGCGACCGCGGGCGGAGAGATCCGTTCGGCGGGCCTGAGCTACGAGTCCGGCGTGGGCAAGGACGGCATGCGCGTGCGCCAGAACAGCCGCTTCGCCATCCGCTACTTCAACAGCGACCGGGACTTCGGCCAGCGCGCGGAGTACGAGGGCAAGGTCGTGTCCGCGCTCGACGAGGCCTATGAGTTCACCCAGCGCACGCTGGGGAAGGCCCGCGAGCGGCAGCTGAACGTGGTGCTCTACACGCGCGACGAGTTCGCCACGCACATGGGCGCCCGGTACGCGACCGCGGTGGCCGGCCTGTACTCCGAGGACGCCATCCGCATGAACGACGCGGCGGAGCTGACGCAGGCGACGAAGGCAACCCTGGTCCACGAATACGTGCACGCGGCATTGGACGAAATCTGCCCGACCGGCGGCGGCGCCCTGCCCCGCTGGTTCAACGAGGGCCTGGCCGAGTACATCGAGTGGCGATACCTGGGGCTGGACGGCCCCCCGCGCCATCTGCGCGACGTGATGCGGGCCCAGGCGAAGCAAGGGCGGCTGCCGAAGCTGTCGGCCATGGACTCGCAGGCGCCCATCAACATGCCCCAGCCGGAAGTCGCCTATGGGACATCCGCCATGGCGGTGCGGGAGCTGGTGCGCCTGGGGGGCCAGGAGAAGCTCCTGGACTTCATCCAGAAGGCGGGCCAGGGCGGGCCCTTCCAGGAGGTCCTGAAGAGCACCTACGAGAAGGACTCCGACGGCCTGGACCAGGCGGTGCGTGCCGCCCTCTCGGGGAGGTAGCGGCCGGTCGGGCGTGGCGGATTGGTTTACCCCCTGGCGGGAGTCCCCTACACTCGCGACCCTCCAAGATTTTCGCTGCGGCGGTCCCCCCAAGACGCTGGCGCAGCAAGGTGACGGATGTCCGATACGCGCGCCGCGATGAGAGAGTTCCGCTTCCTGGATGAGAAGCGGAAGCTGGGAAGTCTGTCCGCTGTCGAGGAAGCTCGCTGGGTCGAGTTGCGCGGCCTTTTGGGCATCCAGGACGCGGCGGACACCGCGGCGGCGGCCCAGGCGTGGGCCCAGCCCGAGCAGCAGCCCCAGGGGTACTACGGCGAGGATGGCCAGTGGTACGCCTACCCCGCTGGCTACGACCCGAACGCCCAGGGGTACTACGGCGAGGACGGCCAGTGGTACGCCTACCCCGCTGGCTACGACCCGAACGCCCAGGGGTACTACGGCGAGGATGGCCAGTGGTACGCCTACCCCGCCGGCTACGACCCGAATGCGGCGGCCTATGATCCGAACGCGGCGGCCTATGATCCGAGCGCGGCGGCGGCCTGGGCGCAGCAGGGTTACGACCCGAACGTGGCGTATGACCCGAACGCGGCGGCGGGCTACGCGGCCCCGGTGGATCCGCAGGCCTATGCCCCTCAGGCGCCCACCGAACCGGACAGCCTGAACCTCAGCACGGACGACATCGACATCCCCTCGCTGAGTGAACCCGCGCCGTGGATGCCGCAGGCGCCCGTGGCGACCTCGCCTGCCGCGGCGGAGGCGACGTGGGACACGAGCGCCGAGGAGGACTTCTCCGGGCTGTCGACGGAGACGCCGCCCCCGGTGGCCGCCGCCGAGCCGGAGCCCTCGCTGGAGGATTCGTTCGCGGACTTGTCGATGGAGGTCGAGTCGGAGGCCCAGGCCCCGGCGGCGTCCGGGCTGGATCCGATGGCGGAGGCGCTGGCCTCCGCGGAGCACGCGGTCGGAGAGGCGGAGCTGCTGGAGGCCGAGCCCGTCGCCGAGGCGGTGCTGGCCGAGGACCTGTCGCCCGTGGATGCGGCGTGGGACGCGGCGCCGCTGGCGGTGGAGTCCGAGGAGTCCCGCGCCAGCGCGCTCGATACCGCGCCGCTCGCGGTGGAGCCGGCGGCGCCGGCCGAAGGTACGGCTTCGGATTGGGACTGGAGCGACGTCGCGACGGCGGAGCCCGCCGCGCCGGTGGAAGCCGCCGTGGAGGAGGCCCAGGCGGTCGCCACGGAGACGGCGGAAGCGTGGGGGACGGACGCGGCCCCTGTCGCCGAGGCGCCGGAGCACGGTGGAGAGATCGCGCTCGGCGCGGGTGACATCGCGGAGGCGTGGACCGACGGCGCCACGGAAGTGCCCGCGGAGGAGATCGCCCTGGATGCGGGCGATGTCGCCACGGAGTGGCAGCCGGAGACGGCCAGCGCGGAGTCCTGGCAGTCCGGTGGAGCAGCCTCGGCGACCGGCACGACCGAGGTCGAGGCTGCGTGGCAGGCGACCGCGGAGGCGGAGGAGATCCCGCTCAGCACGAGCGACGTCGCCACGGACTGGCAGGCGGAGGGTGAGACTCCGGCGGCCGATGCGATCGCGCTCGGCACGAACGATGTCGTCGCCACGGACTGGCAGACCGGCGGCGAGGCCGCGGCGGAGGAGATCGCGCTCGGCACGAATGACGTCGCCACGGATTGGCAGACGGCGGGTGAAGCTCCGGCTGCGGACGCGCTGAGCACGAACGACGTCGCCACGGAGTGGCAGGCGGCGGGTGAAGCTCCGGCTGCGGACGCGCTGAGCACGAGCGACGTCGCCACGGAGTGGCAGGCCGACGCGACGGAAGCTCCTGCCGAGGAGATCGCGCTCGGCACGAGCGACGTCGCCACGGACTGGCAGGCCGACACGGCCGCATCCACCGACGAGAGCGCGCTGGCCTCCGGTCATGCGGCGACGGAGTGGACGGCGGACAGCGCCGTCGCCACCGGGACGCCCGCCGAGGAGATCGCGCTTGAGTCGAGCGAGGTCGCCACGGATTGGCAGTCGGGCAGCGCCACGAGTGATGTCGCGACGGAGTGGCAGGCCGACAACGCGGCGCCGGTGCAGACCTCCGCCGAGGAGATCACGCTCGGCACGGATGACGTCGCGACGGAGTGGCAGGCCAATGATCCGTCGGGTGTCGCCGCCGAGACGTGGCAGGCTGGCGCGGAGACGCCCGCCGAAGAGATCGCGCTCGACGCCAACGATGTCGCTCACGAAGGCGTCGCGGATGGGTCCTACGACGGCGCGGCCTCGGCGGTCGCGGCCGGTGTGGAGGCCCAGACCTTCGACGTGGCCGACCTGGGAGCCGAAGAGGAGCAGCAGCTCACTCCGCCGCCCTCCCCGTTCGCGAATGAGCCGGGCATTCCGTCGCTGCGGATCCGCAGCATCCCGGTCGGTCCGGACATCGAAGCCGACACGCTGGAGCTCGGCTCGGACGATGTCGAGCCCGCGGCCGAAGTGGCCCCTGCATCGGAGCAGTGGGGCGAGATGAGCGGCAGTGCCGACGACGCCGTGCCGCTGGCCACCGCCTCCGAGTCGCTTGCCGAAGCGCAGTCCGGGGAGTCTTCGGCGTGGGACACCTCGGGACAGGATGCGCAGTCGTGGTCCGCCGAGGGAGCGCCCTCGGACGCCACCGACACCGTGGGGTTGCAGGACGCGTCCGCCGCCATCGAGCTCCAGCCCGAGTGGGCCGCCGATGCCGTGGAGCCCGCCGCCCCCATCGAGCTCCAGCCTGAATGGGCCGCCTCCGCTGACACGGCGGAGGAAGCCGCTTCGACGCAGGCGTGGTCCGGTACCGCATCGTCCGAACAGCCCACCGCGCCCGCGTGGGATGCCCCGGCCGCCGAATCCGCGTGGGTCGCCTCCACGGCCGCGCCCGTCGCGGATGCCCAGGGCGGATGGACGCCCTCGTCCGAAGAGGCTCCGCTGATCGAGGCCCAGTCCGAATGGGCCACGCATGAGGCCGACGCCGCACAGCCGGCACAGGCGTCCGACTGGAACGCCACGGAAGAAGCCGCGCCCGTCGCCGCGCAGCCGGAGTGGGCCACGGAAGAAGCCGCGCCCGTCGAAGCGCAGCCGGAGTGGGCCGCCGCTGAAGAGGCCCCCATCGAAGCGCAGCCGGAGTGGGCCACGGAAGAAGCCGCGCCCGTCGAAGCGCAGCCAGAGTGGGCCGCCGCCGAAGAGGCGCCCATCGAAGCGCAGCCCGAGTGGGCGACCACGGAAGAAGCCGCGCCCGTCGCCGCGCAGCCGGAATGGACCCCCACCGAAGGCACCTCCACCGTTCCCACGCAGCAGCAGTGGGGAGCCGAGGAGGCCGCGCCCATCGCTGCGCAGCCGGAATGGGCCGCCGAAGAGGCTCCCATCGAGGCCCAGCCCGAGTGGGCCGCTGCTGAGGAGACCGCGCCCGTCGCCGCGCAGTCCGAGTGGGCGACGGCTGAAGAGGCTCCCATCGAAGCGCAGCCCGAATGGGCCACGGAAGAGACCGCGCCTGTATCAGCGCAGTCCGAGTGGGCCACCACGGACGCGACGCCTGCCGCCGCGCAGCCGGAGTGGGCGACGACCGACAACACCCCGGAGGCCGCGCCGATCGAGGCCCAGCCGGAGTGGGCCACCGCCGACGCCGCTCCGGTCGCTGCGCAGTCGGAGTGGGCGACCACGGAAGAAGCCGAGCCCACGGCACCGCAGTCGGAGTGGGCCGCGACCGAAGAGGCAGCCCCCATCGAAGCGCAGCCCGAGTGGGCCACCGAGGAAGCAGCGCCCGTAGCGACGCTGCCTGAATGGGCCACGGAAGAAGCCGCCGCGCCCGTCGCCGCGCAGCCCGAATGGGCCGCCGCCGAAGAGGCGCCCATCGAAGCGCAGCCGGAGTGGGCCACGGAAGAAGCCGCCACGCCCGTCGCTGCGCAGCCCGAATGGGCCGCCGCGGAAGAAGCTCCCATCGAAGCGCAGCCGGAGTGGGCCACGGAAGAAGCCGCCACGCCCGTCGCTGCGCAGCCCGAATGGGCCGCCGCGGAAGAAGCTCCCATCGAAGCGCAGCCCGAGTGGGCCACGGAAGAAGCAGCCACGCCCGTCGCCGCGCAGCCCGAATGGGCCGCCGCGGAAGAAGCTCCCATCGAAGCGCAGCCCGAATGGGCCACGGAAGAGACCGCGCCTGTATCAGCGCAGTCCGAATGGGCGAGCACGGAAGCCGCTGCTCCTGTCTCCGCACAGCAGGAGTGGGCTGCCACTGAAGAAGCCGCGCCCATCGAAGCGCAGCCCGAATGGGCCACCGAGGAAGCCTCCGCGCCCGTCGCCGCGCAATCCGAATGGGCCGCCGCGGAAGAAGCCCCCATCGAAGCGCAGCCCGAATGGGCCACCGAAGAAGCTGCGCCTGTCGCTGCGCAGCCGGAGTGGGCCGCCGCCGAAGAAGCTCCCATCGAAGCGCAGCCCGAATGGGCCACCGAGGAAGCCGCCCCCGTCGCCGTACAGCCGGAGTGGGCCGCCGCCGAAGAGGCACCCATCGAAGCGCAGCCGGAATGGGCCACGACGGAAGCCTCCGCACCTGTCGCCGCGCAGTCCGAGTGGGCGGCCGAAGAGGCACCCATCGAAGCGCAGCCGGAGTGGGCCGCCGCCGAAGAGGCACCCATCGAAGCGCAGCCGGAGTGGGCCACGACGGAAGCCGCCACGCCGGTCGTCGCGCAGCCCGAATGGGCCGCGGCTGAAGAAGCCCCCATTGAAGCGCAGCCCGAATGGGCGACCACGGAGGCCGTGCCCCCGGGCGCGGATCAGCCGTGGGCCGCCACGGACGCCGCCGCGCAGTCGGAGTGGGCCGCCACCGAGGACGCCTCCGCGAACTCCGCCTGGGCCCAGCCGTCCACCGACACCGAGCAGCCCTGGGACGCCCCGGTCGAGGAAGCCGCCCCTGCTTGGGGCGCCGCTCCAGCCACGCCGGAATGGGGTGCCCCCCAGGCCCCCGCCGCGCGCTCCTCCTGGGCCGAGCCCCAGGAGGCCCAGCCCGAGTGGATGGCCGACGCCGCCCCCGCGGCGTCCAACTGGCAGGCCCCCGCGGCC
>NZ_RAWR01000274.1:0-12152 GCF_003986945.1 Corallococcus sp. AB018
GAGCAGCCCTGTCAGGAGGCGCCGCTGCCCGGCAGTTAGCCGCACGCCCTGCTGGGGCCTCTTCCGGCGCACGCTGCTCATTACCAACGCAGCGTACCCCTGAACGGAATTACTCCGGTTGGCTTAGCTGCCAGGCCCATCCAGTAGCCCCCGAGGAAGCAAGCCAGGGAACTCGACTTCGAAGGCTCGAACATCCTTGACGAGTTGCTGGACAGCATCGTCACGCAGTTGCCCTTGGTATTGCAGGGTGTCCGTACATCGGGCGAGCAACCACTCGACATCCAAAACCGGGGCGCCTGGCCTGCCCAAGAGCCCTTGGAGAGCTCCGGCCAGGTCGCGAGCCCATGTGTGCTTCTCACTGCCCGCCATTGCGCCTCCCAGCTACTGGGCAAGGTCCGGGCGGTAGGTGGCCAGGGTGCAGCGCATGCGTTGCACCTGCTCCGCGCTGAAGCCCGTCATGCAGGCGTCGTCCGTCAGCTCCATGTAGTTCTGGATGGGGACCGGCACGCCGCCGCAGCTGGTGATTCCCGCGGTGCACCCCTTGTGGGAGGTGGCGTTGGGCGGGGTGTCGCAGATGCGGTCTCCGGTGGTGTAGCAGTCCGGCGCGGTGGCCGTGCCGCACCCCGAGTAGTACGTGTGGAACAAGCCCAGGTAGTGGCCCACCTCGTGAGTGACGGTCCGCCCGTTGTGGTACGGCGGGAAGGGCCCCACCCGTCCGAACGCCAGCCAGTTGATGACCACCCGGTCCTGGGGCTGACCCACGGCGCCCGGGGGCTCCGCTGGTAGGAAGGGCACGTACCCTCGCGAGCCGCCGGCGCTGTTGGTGTAGATGTTCACGTAGCGAGTCGGATCCCAGGCGGTGCTGAGCCAGTAGCTGCCTGTGTCCTGGTACCACGTCGTGTTGCAATAGCGCTGGATGCCCGTGGTCGGGTTGCCCAATGGGTCCACGGTGGCAAGGAAGAACTCAATCTTGCTATCCACCCCGCCGCTCCCCGGAGTTCCAGTCAGCGCGCGGAAGTCCTCATTGAGGACCGCAATCTGACTGTGGACCAGCGCGTCCGAGACGTTGCCATTCGTGCACGCAGTGTCCGCGACGACATGGACCACCACCGGGATGCGCCGCACCGCCACGGGCAGCCACTGAGGGCCGGGGACAGTCGAGTCCATGGAGCAGTCGGAGGGGGAGAACTTCGCCACAAAGGAAGGCGCGGGCTCCGGAGCAGTACAGCCGTCGGAGTGGACCAGGGGGGACGCTCCGGACAGGAGCGCCAGGGCATGACCGACCATCATGGAAGCAAGTGTCATTTGAACCCAGGATACCTTGGGCTCACGCGACTGGCGCCACCACTTCAGACGAGATGTCCGCCATTGCCAGCGGCCATTCCCTGTCCCACCCAAGGGCTCAAGTGTTCGTTGAATTCTTGGTCGCTCATGCCGCCCTTGCCGACCCTCCACCACAGCCCCGACTCCAGCAAGACCCTCAGGGGAATGGGTGGGAATGCCCGCTTGAAATAGAAAACAATCGCAGAATGCGAGATCCCACCTTCAAGAATACCGCCCAGCAACTCCGCGAGTTCCACTGGGGTCAGCAGCCTCTCTTTCGCACGCAGCACGTTCAAAACATCTTCATCAAGCATGCTGAATCCGCACAATCTCCAGGATTCGAGCGGAACCGATGACTTGAGCCCCGGTATGCATTGGGATTTCCATCCCCTGCGACACGTGCTGCCAAGGCTCGGGCAGAAACGGCTCGATGATTGCCTCTTTCTCTTGTCCCGGCACCAGCGGTCCTGTGTCGTCCAACGTGACAGAACCTCCATCCAGTGACATCTGGCCATCGGGCGCTCGGCTTCCAATGTTCCAGGATGGTCGGAACACTTTTCCCAGCGGTCCCTGGGAACCGCCCTCTTCAGTCGTCAAGAGCCTGATCACTGCGCGGATGAGCAAACGCTCTCGCATGGTTCCATCCCCCCTCGCCATCAGCGTAGCAGGACGGTTTCGAGGAACGTGCTCAACTCATCGTCCCTCATGTCCCCGCGCAACATCAGCCCGACGCACGCACGTGCCAGACGCCCCATGATGTTCGGGTTGGTTCCTACAGGGCAGTGGGCTGCCGCACGGACCGCGAGAACGCCTCCTGTCATTCGGGCCTTTGACGCGGCATCGAGTCCTTCGAGGACGACGTGAGCGAACTCCTGCGGCAATCCGACGCGTGGCGATGCGATCGCGTATCCAGGAACGGGACTCCAAGGCGCGCCATCCACCTGTGTCCACGGAACTTCAAGCCGAAGCACGGGGTGCTCCCGCGCATACGTCCCCGATAGCCCAAGGAGTCCGTACTCCGAGTAAGCACCCCGTGGAATCATCGCCTCGATACCGATGGTGGTGACCATCGGCATCTCCAGTCCCGCGGCCACCACCCGGTCGACCCGGCCTACTGGGGCGTAGGCCGCGCCCGAACAATCACCGAGCCACACGCGTACGCATCCGAAACGCCCCACTTGCAGCGCTCTCACTGAATCCCCCAGAACAGTGGAAGGCCCTGACTCATTCTTCCTGAATCCACTCCTCAAGGCCCGCTGCGACAAGCCGGGCCTGAACCGCAGCCGCGGCGTCCGGGCTCGCAGGCTTGGATCCACCGCCTACGCCATAGATGTCATTCAGGACGAGCGGATAGTCCTGACCCAAAAAGTGGCCGACCACCATCGCAAGAGACCTGTCCGACATATGCGGGTACAGCACAGTCAGCAGGGGCAGGTAGTTCGCCTCCGTCACGCCTTCTGGGAAGGCCCTCTTGATCAGGGCCACAGTGCTCATGAGACTGGGGTGAAGCTCCATGGCGTTCGTTCAGTCGGACAGCGGTGGGGAGACCTTGGGGCCTATTTTCCACTGCGTAGGGAAGGGTCCATCAGAGGGGCCAGTCTGTCGCAAACTTCGGACAGAAACTGCGTCAGTCCGACACGTTTTCCGCGTTGCATAAGCGTCTCCAAAGGAGTGTCGCGCAGACACTCGCGCACACGCTCCAAGCCCCCCAAAGTGAGCTCTTCCAGCGCCTTCTTGGCGTCGTTCTTCGCGCCGTGCTCGCGGGCAGTCAGCTTGTGGGCGTCACGCACCGGGTGGAAGGAGAGTCGCTGCTCAACTTTTTTGAGAGTGTCTTCCTCCCCTTCGCGGGCATCGAAGCCGGTAAGCACCCAGCACTCTCGTTTAGCCTCCGCCAAGCCGATGATGACCTCGAACGGCCAAGATTTGTCGGCGCGAGCCTGTTCAAGCCCCTTACGCCGGTCAGAGTCTTTGTCGGCGTCTCGAACGAGGAGAACCGCGTCGGGTCGCCTATCCAAGGCGCTGAATAATAGCAGAGCTTTGCGAGCAGCAAGCGCGTCATGCGCGCCTGGCTCGCCTGCGAAATGCCCAAACACTACATGTTTTAAACCTGCATTGGCAGTTTCATCACCCACAGACTTCCAGAGCAAAAAAGACGTATTTGGCTTTAGCCCTCGCCATTGACGCTGCATGTCCAGCATCTCAGCTTCGAGCCAGTCAATCCTGTGAACAAGGACTCGGTCCGCAAGCAAGCAGGCCGTATCCTGGTCAGCAGGGGCCTCGCAGACGACGCCAAATTCGTAGGCGGGCTCACTCATGCGGCGCTGACGCGGGCTCCTTGCCAATCCAGCTCTCGCCCACGGTGCTCCAGAACTCGCCGGGGCTCATCAGGTCCTTCCACTTTTCGAATTCAGGATGCGCCGTGAGCTTCTCGCAGCGAGCGAACCCGTTCTCCGCCAGGAAGGTCATCCGGATCTCTTCCGGCCTCAGATAGTTCAGGATGAAAGGCGAGTGGCTGGTCGCCACAATCTGCAACTCGGGATCGTTCTTCTGGATGGCACGCAGGACCGAAATGAGCTTTCCCTGCGCCACGGGATGAAGAGCAAGCTCGATGTCATCCAGGAGAAGAAGCTTCGGCTTTTGGGGTCCGAGCAGCACCGTCAGCAGCCCCAATGCCATCAACGTGCCTTCGCCCACGGAATCTGCGGGCACGCCCTTCGCCCCCTGCATGTCCAGCACGAGCCGATTTCCCCAGAGCGTCCGTTTTTCGGACACATGGGTCGTCTGATCATCAAGGGCAATTGTTCTCAGGTTGCTCTGCTCGACAGAGGCACGCTCGACACGAATCTTCCTCACGGACGGCACGACCTGCTTCAGCGCGGATTCAATTTCCTCGAACAGGTCCTCGTGACTCAACTTGAGAAACGCAATCGTAGAGGCCAGTCCTGTGCCGTCACTAGTAATCGTGGGCACTTGCTCTTCGCTGTATGAGGCGTCTGCCAACTTTCTAGCTTCGAATCGCAAGAGGACTGTTGCGAGCATTTTTTGACGCAACTCCGCGCTGGCCCTCAGAACCTCTTGGCGGACTTCAGGATCAACTTCTCTGTACACAGCCTCGCTGATGGCGCTTGAGCCAGGGCCAGCAAGAACCACCTCGGAAGGAATGCGGCCTTTAGTCCCCTGAAAAGTCAGGCTGCATGGTTGACTCGCTCCGAAAGAACGAAATCTTTCTGGAATGCTGCGTGCACCGAACAGATCAATCGTGGCCAGCATCCGCAGCCCCTCAAGCAGCGTCGTCTTGCCCGAGGCATTCGGCCCCACCAGCACGGTGAAGGGCTCCAGGTCCAGGTCGAGTGAACGGTACGCCTTGAAGTTGCGGAACTGCACCTTCTCGATCACGCGTGCACCCTCCTCCCAACCACACCTCCGCCCCGGAATCACTCACAGGGCGGAGCACAGCACCACCCAATCTCAGCTCTTCGTCAGCGGGCGGTACCGGATCCGGTGCGGCTCCAGCGCGTCCGGGCCCAGGCGCTTCTTCTTGTCCGCTTCGTAGTCCTCGAAGTTGCCTTCGAAGAAGAAGGCCTTGCTGTCGCCTTCGAACGCCAGGATGTGCGTGACGATGCGGTCCAGGAACCAGCGGTCGTGGCTGATGACCACCGCGCAGCCCGCGAAGCTCAAGAGCGCGTCCTCCAGGCTTCGCAGCGTCTCCACGTCCAGGTCGTTCGTGGGCTCGTCCAACAGCAGCAGGTTGCCGCCGGCTTTGAGCATCTTCGCCAGGTGCAGCCGGTTGCGCTCGCCGCCGGACAGGTCCTTCACCCGCTTCTGCTGATCCGTGCCCTTGAAGGCGAAGCCCGACAGGTACGCGCGGCTGGGCACCGTGCCCGCCTTGCCCAGGTCGATGAGGTCCAACCCCCCGCTCACCTCCTGGAACACCGACTGCTCACCGTCCAGCGAGTCGCGGCTCTGGTCCACGTAGGCCATCACCACCGACTCGCCAATCCGCAGCTCGCCCGCGTCCGGCTTCTCCGTGCCCGTCATCATCCGGAACAGCGTCGTCTTGCCCGCGCCGTTCGGGCCAATCACGCCCACGATGCCGCCCGGCGGCAGCTTGAAGTTCAGCTCGTCGATGAGCAGCCGGTCGCCGTACGCCTTGCGCAGGCCCTTCGCCTCCACCACCAACCCACCCAGCGGCGGACCCGGCGGAATCATCACCTCGCCCGTCACGTCCCGCTTCTGCTGCGACTGGTTGAACAGCTCCTCGTACGCGGCGATGCGCGCCTTGCTCTTCGCCTGACGCGCCTTCGGAGACGCCCGCACCCACTCCAGCTCGCGCTTGAGCGTCTTCTGACGGTGGCTCTCCGACTTCTCCTCCAACTCCAACCGCTTCTGCTTCTGGTCCAGCCAGCTGGAGTAGTTCCCCTTCCAGGGCACCCCCTCGCCGCGGTCCAGCTCCAGGATCCACTCCGCCACGTTGTCCAGGAAGTACCGGTCGTGCGTGATGCACACGATGGTCCCCGTGTATGCCTTCAGCGCCTGCTCCAGCCACGCCACGCTCTCCGCGTCCAGGTGGTTGGTGGGCTCGTCCAACAGCAGCAGGTCCGGCTTCTCCAAGAGGATGCGGCAGAGCGCCACGCGGCGCTTCTCACCGCCGGACAGCTTCGTCACGTCCGCGTCGCCCGGGGGCAGCCGCAGGGCGTCCATCGCCATCTCCAGCGTGCGGTCCAGCTCCCAGCCGTTCGAGGAGTCGATGAAGTCCTGCAGCTTGCCCTGCTCGGCGAGCAGCTTCTCCATCGCCGCGTCATCCATGGGCTCCGCGAACTTCGCGCTCACCTCATTGAAGCGGTCCAACGCCTGGCGGATCTCCTTCAGACCCAGCTCCACGTTCCCCTTCACGTCCAGCTTCGTGTCGAGCTGCGGCTCCTGCGCCAGGTAGCCCACCTTCACCGTGGGGTCCGGCTTCGCGATGCCGAAGAACTCCGTGTCCACCCCCGCCATGATGCGCAGGAGCGTGGACTTGCCGGAGCCGTTGGGACCAATCACGCCAATCTTCGCGCCCGGGAAGAAGGACAGGTAGATGCCCTTGAGGATGTCCTTGCCGTTCTTGACCTTGCGCAGGTCTTGCATCGTGAAGATGAAATTCTGGGCCATGGCGGAAGGCCTCCTGGGATTCGCCGAAACGGTGAGCGGGGCCAGCGGATAGCAGGGAGCCCCATCCGGCTCAAGGCGCCTGCGTCCGCGCAGTGTCCGGTTGGACGGGGCGCGTCACGCGCCCAGGAGCGAAAACGCCTGCTCGCTGACCAGCGAACCCAATTCGAAGGTGTTAGAGGAAGCGCCCCATGTCCGAGCCCACGACCCCCGCCCTGGAGCTGAAGGGCCTCTCCAAGGCCTACGGAAAGTTCACTGCCCTTCACGCCGTGGACCTCACCATCCGCCCCGGTGAAATCTTCGCCCTCCTGGGCCCCAACGGCGCCGGAAAGACGACCCTCATCGGCAGCGTGTGCGGCCTGGTGAGGAAGTCCGCTGGCACCATGAAGGTCTTCGGCAAGGACCTGGACGAGGACCCCACCGGGCCCCGCTACCAGGTCGGCCTGGTGCCGCAGGAGATCAACTTCGACCCGTTCTTCTCCGTCGCGGAGTCCCTGCGCATCCAGCAGGGCTACTACGGCCAGCCCCGCGACGACGCGCGCATCGACGAAGTCCTCACCGCCTTGAACCTCCAGGCCAAGAAGGACTCCCTCACGCGCGCCCTGTCCGGCGGCATGAAGCGCCGGCTGCTCATCGCCAAGGCCCTGGTCCACAAGCCCAAGCTCGTGTTCCTGGACGAGCCCACCGCGGGCGTGGACGTGGAGCTGCGCCGCGACCTGTGGACGTACGTGAAGAAGATCGCCAGCGAAGGCACCACCATCGTCCTCACCACGCACTACCTGGAAGAGGCCGAGGAGCTGGCGGACCGCGTGGGCATCATCAACGAGGGCCGCCTCCTCATGACCGAGGACAAGTCCTCGCTCCTGCGCCGCTTCGGAGAGAAGCGCCTGGTCGTCACCTTCGCCGAACCGCAGGCCGCCATGCCCGCCGCGGGCGCGCGCTTCGCCGCGAGCCTGTCCACCGACGGCCGCACGCTCACCTACGTGGAGCGCGACAACTGCGCGCCCTCCGGTGAGCTGCTCCGCTCGCTCTACGCGGATGGGCTGCCCATCTCGGAAGTGGAGACGCGGCGGTCGCGCCTGGAAGACGTACTCATCGAAATCCTCCGTGGCCGCCCCTCGCAGGCCGCCTGAACCCCCGCTCCTTCGAAAAACACCCCATGAACGTCCTCGGGATGCAGACGCTGTTCGCGAAGGAGGTCCGGCGCTTCATGCGCGTGCCGGGCCAGACCATCCTGTCGCCCCTCATCAGCACCACGCTGTACTTCATCGTCTTCGGCTACTCGATTTCCGGCCGCATCCACGAGGTGGAGGGCCAGCCGTACCTGCACTTCATCGTGCCGGGCCTCGTGTTCCTGGGCATCGCGAACAACGCGTTCCTCAACAGCTCCTCGTCGCTGTTCATCACCAAGATTCAAGGCACGGTGGTGGACCTGCTGGTGGCGCCGCTGGGGCCCGGTGAATTGATGGTGGGCTTCATCGGTGGCGCCATGGTGCGCGGCCTGGTGGTGGGCCTGCTCACGTGGATTGTCGCGGCGGTGTTCTCCGGCTTCAGCCTGGAGCACCCGCTGGCGACGCTCTACTTCCTCATGCTGTCCAGCTACGTGTTCAGCGTGCTGGGCATGCTGGCCGCCGTGTGGGCGGAGAAGTTCGAGCAGATCAACTTCTTCCCGACCTTCGTGATGCTGCCGCTCACGTTCCTGGGCGGCGTCTTCTACTCGGTGCGCGAGCTGCCCTCGCCGTGGAACCACATCAGCCTCTTCAACCCCATGGTCTACATGGTGGAGGGGCTGCGCTACGGCATGCTCGGCAGCAGCCTGTTCTCGCCGCTCGTGGGTGGGGCCATCCTCGCCCTCACCGCGGCGGTCGCGACGGGCGTCACGTACGCGGTGTTGCGCTCCGGCTACAAGATGAAGGCCTAGGCGTCAGTAGCCCGCCTGCCTCCTCAACGGGTAGGAAGGCGGGCCCCTCCCTGCCGGACAGAACCCCGGTCATTTTGGAAGTCGGCTGTTTCCCGCCCGGTGAGAAAACGCGGTATCCTCCCGGACACCCATGGCGGTCGGTTTCGGGAAATACGAGCTGCTTCGAAAAATCGCGTCGGGCGGAATGGGACAGGTGTTCCTCGCCCGGGAGCACGGGACAGGGTTCGAGCGACTGGTCGTCCTCAAGCTCATCCTTCCCCACCTCGCCGAGGACGAAGAGTTCCTGGAGATGTTCCTGGACGAGGCGCGGCTGGTGGCGCGCCTGTCACACCCGAACCTCATCACCATCCTCGACCTCTCGGAGATTGAGGGCCGGCACTGCCTGGCCATGGAGTACGTGCAGGGCGAGGACGTGCGCCGGTTGGATCGCTTCGCGCGCAAGCAGGAGCGCCCGCTGCCGGTGGGCCTGGTGGTGCGCATCATCGCGGACGCGGCGGCGGGGCTGTCCTACGCGCACGGTGCGCGGGACGGGCACGGCCAGCCGCTGATGCTGGTGCACCGCGACGTGTCGCCGCAGAACGTGCTCGTCGGGTTCGACGGCGGCGTGAAGGTCATCGACTTCGGCGTGGCGAAGGCGGCCACCAGCGGTCAGCAGACGGCGACGGGCGTGCTCAAGGGCAAGTACCCGTACATGTCGCCGGAGCAGGCCAACGGGATGGCGGTGGACGGCCGGAGCGACCAGTTCGCGCTCGGTGTCGTGATGTGGGAGCTGCTCACCGGCAAGCGCCTCTTCAAGGGCGACACGGACCTGATGACGCTGCGGCTGGTGCGCGACTGCCAGGTGCCTCCGCCGTCGCAGCTCAACCCCAAGCTGCCGCCGGGCCTGGATGAGATCGTCCTCAAGGCCCTGGCGCCCACGCCGGAGGGCCGCTACGCGGACTGCGCCGCGTTCCGCCTGGCGTTGGAGGACTGGACGCTCAACCTGCGGCTGCCGTCCAGCAGCGCGCACCTGGCCGCGTACCTGCGGGAGCTGTACGCGGACCGCATCACCACGGAAGCGGACCCGGCGAAGTTGGATCAGCTGGCCGAGGACGTGGACCTGGACGCGCAGTCCAACTCGTCGCGGGACGGGATGCCCACGTCGGGTGCGCGAGGACAGGCCGCGTCGCGCGCGTCGAAGCTGGTGGGGCCGCCGTCCCGTCCGCCCACGCGCGTGGAGCCGGAGAAGACGCGGAACACCGCGGCCCTGATGCCGCCGGAGGCTCCGAAGCGGCGCGCCTGGCTGCCCCTCGTGGTGGGCGGTGTGGCGCTGGTGGTGGGCGGCGCGGCGGTGGTGCTGGTGCGCGGCAACTCCGAGACGGTGACGCCGCCCCCGGTCGTTGCCACGCGGCCCCCGGATGAGGTGCAGGGCCGCACGCCGGAGACGCCCACGCGCACCACGCCGCCGGAGAACACCGCGCCCCAGCCGGTGCGCCTGATGGTGACGAGCGAGCCGCCCGGCGCCACGGTGCAGGTGGCGGGCGAGGAGCGCGGCATCACGCCGGTGGCGCTGCCGCTGGTGCCCGGGGAGCCGTCGGTGGCGGTGACGCTCGCGCTCAACGGCTACGAGCCGGTGACGCGGCACATGTCCGCGGCGGACGCGCCCGGGGTGGCGGTGGCGCTCCAGAAGCGGGCGGCACGGCCGTCGACCCCGCCGAAGAAGCCGCCGTCCACGTCGTCGCTGGGCATCAAGACGGGGCGCTGAGGCGCTTCTTCGTGCCGCCGGTCCGGCGGACATGCACTGCCCGGGTGAGGCGCGTCAGGAGCGCTTCGCTCGCGACTCCGCGGCCACGACGACGACGTAGCCGTCCGGGTCCTTCGTCCAGAACTCCCAGCGGCGCGAGTTCGGGTTCACGTGCGGCGCTTCCACCCACTCCACCTTCAGCGCCCGAGCCGCGTCCACGCACGCGTCGAAGTCCGTGGTCTCGAACCACAGCAGCACGCCGTGGCCTCGCGGCGCCGAGTCAGGCCCCATCAGGTTCGCGTGCTCATCCAGGTCCCACGCGTGGAGCTGGAGCACGAGCTCGCCGTTGTTCAGCAGCATCTCGTACTCGGGCCCGCCGTGCCCGCTCTCACAGCCGAGCACCTCCTGGTACCACCGGCTGCTCGCCTCCACGTCACGCACCGCGATGAGGGGCTGCGAACGGACGTGGCCGGTGCGGCGGGGCTTGCTGGGCATGGGGCGCTCCGGAAGGCCAGGCTGGGAGAAGGACGGGGCGCATGCGGCCCCGTCCTTCCGGTGAGGCACTACCGCTTGAAGTGGTCCGCGACGACGCTCGCCACCGCGGCGGTCAGCTTCTTGCCCGTGGGGATGTGCAGGAACTCATTGGGCCCGTGCGCGTTGCTGCCCGGCCCCAGCAGGCCCGTGATGAGGAACTGCGCCTCCGGGAAGCGCTCGCCCAGCATGCCCATGAACGGGATGGTGCCACCCTCGCCCATCGCCATCGCGGGCTTGCCGAAGCACGTCTTGGACGCGTTCTCCACCGCGTTCGACAGCCAGCTGGCCAGCGGCGGCGCGTCCCAGCCCACCGACGCCTTGTCCCCGTCGAACGACACCTTCGCGCCGTACGGCGGATCCTTCTCCAGCGTCTCCTTCAGCGCCTTCGCGGCCGCCTTCGGGTCCACGCGCGGCGGGATGCGCATGGACAGCTTCCACGTCGTGAAGGGGCGCAGCACGTTGCCCGCGCTCGCCAGGCCCGGCACGCCCTCCACGCCCGTCAGCGCCAGCGCCGGACGCCAGGTGCGGTTGAGCACCAGCTCCTCGCCGTCCGTCGTCACCGGGTTCGCGCCCTCCACCCAGGGGAACTTCGAGAACAGCTCGTCGCCCATCGTCTGGGCCGCGGCCTTCGCCTGCTGGCGCCGGCCCTCCGGAATCTCCGTGTGCAGGGCCTGCACCTTGATGTGGCCCGTGGCCTCGTCCTCCACGCGCGACAGCAGCATCCGCATGATGCGCATGGAAGACGCCACCACGCCCGTCGCGTCACCGGAGTGCACGCCCTCCGTGAGGATGTCCACGCGCAGGTTGCCGGCGATCATTCCGCGCAGGCTGGTGGTCATCCACAGCTGCTCATAGTTCGCGCAGCCCGAGTCCAGGCACACCACCAGCGACGGCTTGCCGATGCGCGGCGCCAGCGCCTCGATGTACGCGGGCAGGTCGTAGCTGCCGCTCTCCTCGCACGCCTCGATGACGATGGCGCAGCGCGCGTGCGGCACGCCCTGCTCCTTGAGCAGCCGCAGCGCGGACAGCGACGCGAACGCGGAGTAGCCGTCATCCGCGCCGCCGCGTCCGTAGAGCTTGTCGCCCTCGCGCACGGGGGTCCACGGCGTCAGGCCTTCACGCCAGCCGGTCATCTCCGGCTGCTTGTCCAGGTGGCCGTACAGCAGCACGGTGTCGTCACCGCGCGTGCCCGGCACCTCCATGTAGATGACCGGCGTGCGGTCCTTGCCGTCCGCCGTCTTCAGCCGCACCACCTCCACCGTCAGGCCCGGCAGGTGCGTGGCCTGCGCGCGGCACCAGTCCGCGATGAGCTGGACGGCCTGCTCCATGTGGCCGGACTTCACCCAGTCCGGGTCGAAGGCAGGCGACTTGTTGGGAATGCGGATGTAGCGCTCCAGCGCCGGGACGATTTCCTGCTCCCAGATGCGCTCGGACGAGGCGAGGGCTTGGTCGACGTTCATGGCGGCGCCATGCTGCCCACCCCGGCGCCCCCTGTCGATGGAAAGC
>NZ_RAWR01000275.1:0-12037 GCF_003986945.1 Corallococcus sp. AB018
CCTTCCGGTTGTCCGCCGCCCGCCGCGCCCCCATCCCTACGCGCGAACACAAACACCGGAGCGTGCCTGCATGGCGACGAAGCCCGCGAAGAAGAAGCAGCCCAACATCCTGGTCATCTTCGGAGACGACATCGGCTACTGGAACCTCAGCGCCTACAACCTGGGCGTCATGGGCTATCGCACGCCGAACATCGACCGGCTGGCGAAGGAGGGCGCGCTCTTCACGGACTACTACGCCCAGCAGAGCTGCACCGCCGGCCGCGCGGCCTTCATCACCGGGCAGTGCCCCTTCCGCACCGGCCTCACCAAGGTCGGCATGCCGGGCGCGAAAGTGGGCCTCCAGCCGGAAGACCCGACCATCGCGGACCTGGTGAAGCCCCTGGGCTACATGACCGGCCAGTTCGGCAAGAACCACCTGGGCGACCGCGACGAGTTCCTGCCCACCGTGCACGGCTTCGATGAGTTCTTCGGCAACCTCTACCACCTCAACGCGGAGGAGGAGCCGGAGAACGTGGACTACCCCAAGGACCCCGCGTTCCGGCAGCACTTCGGTCCGCGCGGCGTGCTCAAGAGCAAGACGGACGGCAAGGGTGGCCAGACCGTGCAGGACACCGGCCCGCTGACGAAGAAGCGCATGGAGACCGTGGACGAGGAGTTCCTCGGCGCGACCCTGGACTTCATCGACCGCGCCCAGAAGGACCAGAAGCCCTTCTTCATCTGGTTCAACACCACCCGCATGCACATCCACACGCACCTGAAGAAGGAGTCCCAGGGCAAGACGGGCATCGGGCTCTTTCCGGACGGCATGGTGGAGCACGACGGACACGTGGGGCGGCTGCTCGACAATCTGGACCAGCTGGGCATCGCGGACGACACCATCGTCGTCTACACCACCGACAACGGCGCGATGACGAGCATGTGGCCTGACGGCGGCATGACGCCCTTCCGCGGAGAGAAGGACACCAACTGGGAGGGCGCGTTCCGGGCCCCGTGCGTCGTGCGCTGGCCCGGCGTCGTGAAGCCCGGCACGCAGATCAACGAGCTGTTCTCCTCCGAGGACTGGCTGCCCACGCTGGTCGCCGCCGCGGGCGAGCCGGACGTCGTGCGGAAGCTGCTGGAGCGCTCCGAGGACTCCGTCGGCTACTTCTCCTGGATGATCGACCGTGCCTTCGTCCTGGTGCCCGCACAGGCGATGGTGGGCCGGTTCCTGGCCACCTTCCGGGAGTTCCCGTCGCGCCAGCACCCGTCCAGCTTCTCCATCGACCAGGTGATGGCGACGATGGAGAACGGCGCCGCCCCCGTCCACTGAGGACGGCCCGCGGCGCGGAGGCGGGCGCTACGCCTTCGCGCCGCGCTGGACGGTGTTTCCAATCCATCTTCGCGAGGAAACACGCCTTGTGCGTCCCGGGAGTATGAGTCATCCAGGGCCCCTTCCCGGAACCTCGCGACATGACCGTCTCCCCTTCCCCGGACGTGCAGGACGCAGCCCCTCGCGGCAGGCGCTGGCGCCGCGTCGCCCTGTGGGCCGTGGTGGCGGTGGCGGGGCTGGAGGTCGCCATCAACGTCGCGCTCAACACGGGCGTCACCCAGGCCATCATGGGCCGCGCGACGGACCGCACGCAGCTGACGTGGCAGCGCGCGTGGTGGCTGTGGCCCGTGGGCCGGCTCCACCTGAAGGGCTTCACGCTCACCCAGCAGGACTCCAACGTCTGGTGGAAGGTGGAGGTGGACGCGCTGGAGGCGGGCATGTCCCTCACGGGCCTGCTGCGCAAGCGCGTGGACGTGGACGGCATCGACGGACACGGCGCCAGCTTCCACCTGGAGCCGTCCGGCGTGCCCGAACAGCCGTCCGACTCGAACAGCAAGCCCTGGGTCATCCACCTGAAGGACGTCACGCTGCACCAGGTGCGCGAGCTGGACTTCAGCCGCGTGCGCTTCGTGGGCGCGCTGGACGTCACCGGCACGCTGAACCTCCAGTCCCGCGAACGGCTCCAGGTGGACCTGCCCTCGGTGCGCGTGGCCGAGGGCTTCATCGAAGTGGACGGCAACCGCGTGGCGCGGCTGGAGTCGCTCGACTCGCGCGCCCGGCTCGACGCGCCCTTCCAGGCCGACCAGGGCTACGACCTCTCCAAGGCCCTCGGCGGCCAGGTGAAGACGCGCATCGACGTGCTGCCGCTGGACTGGATCAACGACCAACTGGGCGCGAGCGCCCCCGTGTCGCTGCGCGGCGGCGCGGGACGGGTGGACCTGGACGTGCGCATGGAGCGCAACACGCTGGAGCCGGGCAGCCAGCTGAAGGCCTCCGGTGAAGCGCTGGAGCTGCGAGCAGGCCCCGTCCGGGCCCGGGCTCCGTGGAGCCTCCAGGCGTCCATGGACGAGGCGCCGAAGGGACAGCCGTCAGGCTCGCTGCGACTGGCCTTCGCGCCCGTGCAGGTGTCGGGCCCCAAGGGCTACGACCTGGACGTGCCAGAAATCGCCCTCACCGTGAAGGCCCGGCGGCGTGAAGGTCGGCCCGGACTGGACCTGGAGCCCGAGCTGCGCGTGGCGAAGAGCAAGCCCCTGGACCTGCGCGTGCTCAATCCCTGGCTGGGCCAGACGCTGGAAATCGACGCCGGCCACGTGACGGTGCGCAGCGAGGAGCCCTCCAAGGGCGCGAAGGCGCGCAACGCCCTGGAGCTGCGCATGGACACGAACCTCGTCTCCGGACGCATGGGGCCCAACAAGGTCCTGCTGCGCGCGGAGGTGGAGGTGGACGCGCGGCACCTGTCCTGGGACATGACGGAGCTGGGCTTGAGCGGGACGACGCTGCGGCTCAGGGACGTGTCCTCCAACGGCAACGTGCCCATCCGCGCCTGGAGCGGGAACTTCACCCTGCCGCGCGCCAGCCTCTCCCTGTCCCCCACGGTGCTGAAGGCGCGCTTCGCGAGCCAGCTCACCGACACGCAGCCCATCGTCGCGCTCATCACGTCATCCAAGAAGCTGCCCGGCTTCCTCACGTCCCTGCTCAACATCCCGAAGGTGGAGGTGACGGGGCAGGTGCAGATCGACGAGCGCGGACTCCAGCTGCGAGAGCTGAAGGCGAAGGGCGAGGGCTTCTCGCTGGAGGGCCACCTGGACCTCGTGCAGGGCGACATCACGGGCGCCCTGCTGGCGTCGCTGGGCGCGGTGACGGGCGGCATCGAACTGCGGCCCGGAAAGCACGACCTGCACCTCTTGAACGCGACGGAGTGGTTCAAGGGCCAGCCGGTGCCGCCGTTCCGCTGAAGCCCCGTCACCGGGGAGGATGGGCCTGGGAGTCGGCGGGTCTCACGTAGGCCCGGAGCAGGTCCAGGTCGTCGTCCACCACCCAGGGTGTCAACGCGTTGGCGTCAGCACCTCGTCCTCCGGTGGGGGGAAGGTGTTTTGCGTGCCCTCGGACGCGCAACCGTGCGACAAGGCGGGCCGCTGCGACACCCTTCGGAGGACGGCATGGCGGAGATGACCTACCGGACGGCGCTGGTGACTGGCGCCTCGAGCGGCCTGGGACGTGGACTGGCCCTGTGGCTGGCGAAGCACGGCGTGCGCGTCTTCGCGACGGGCCGGCGGCTGACGCACTTGCAGGCCCTCTCCGCGGAGGCCCAGGCCGCGGGCTGCGCGGTGGAGCCCATCGTCATGGACGTCAGCGCCTCGGAGGCCTCCCAGGAGCGCATCCGCGCCATCGACGCGGAGTGCGGCGGGCTGGACCTGGTGGTGGCCAACGCCGGCATCGGCGGGCCCACGCACGGCAAGCGCATGGACTGGGAGCGCACGCGCTCCATCATCGACACCAACGTCACCGGCGCCGCCGCCACGCTGTGCGCGGTGCTGCCGCAGATGGTCGAGCGCCGCCGGGGCCACATCGTCGGCGTGTCCAGCCTCGCGGGGATGCGGGGGCTCGCGGGCCACGCCGCCTACTCCGCGTCCAAGGCCTTCCTCGCCACCTTCCTGGAGAGCCTGCGCGTGGACCTCAAGGGCACCGGCGTCCAGGTGACGTGCGTCTACCCGGGCTTCGTGAAGAGCGAGCTCACCGCGAAGAACACCTTCCCCATGCCCTTCCTCATGGAGACCGAGGACGCGGTGGAGCGCATGGGCCGCGCCATCTTCACGGGCGCCGCGGAGGTGAGCTTCCCCTGGCAGCTGGCCACGCCCATGCGCTTGCTGAAGGTCATGCCCAATCCGCTGTTCGACGCCACCGCGCGCCGGTTGAAGTGAGCGGAGGCCCTCCCATGACGACCCCTTCCTTCGCACAGCGCTTCGCGAAGCTCGCCGATGAGCGCTCCCCCTTCTGTCTGGGCCTGGACCCGTCCCGCGACGTGCTCGCCCGCTGGAACCTGCCGGACACGGTGCAGGGCCTGTCCGACTTCTGCGACCGGCTGGCCGACGCGTCCGGAGAGACGCTCGCGGTGGTGAAGCCCCAGAGCGCCTTCTTCGAGCGCCACGGCCCCGAAGGGCTCGTCGTGCTCCAGCGCGTGCTCAAGCGCTTCCGCGCCGCGGGCACCCTCACGCTGCTGGACGTGAAGCGCGGCGACATCGGGTCCACCATGGACGCCTACGCGGAATCACTGTTCGGCAAGGGCAGCGCCTACGACGTGGACGCCGCCACCTTCACCGCGTACCTGGGCCTGGGCGCGCTGGCGAAGACGGTGGAGCGCGCGCGGGCCCACGGGGCCTGCGCCTTCGTGGTGGTGCGTTCGTCCAACCCGGAGGGCGTGCCCGTGCAGAACGCCGTGGGCGGCGACGGGCGCACCGTGGCCCAGGCGGTGGCGGACGGCCTGCGAGAGCTGAACGAGAAGGCGGGCCCCGGCGTGCTGCCCGCGGGCGCGGTGATGGGCGCCACGCTGCCTCCGGCCGACCGCGACGTGGTGGAGCGGCTGGGCGGCGCGCTGCTGCTCACGCCGGGCATCGGCTCGCAGGGCGCGGGCTTCAACGACTTGCCCAAGCTCTTCTCCGGCCGCGAGCGGCAGGTGCTGCCCACCGCCGCGCGCTCCGTGCTGGAGGCAGGACCGGACGTGGCCGCGCTGAAGAAGGCCCTGGAAGCACATCAGGCGCCCTCGCGTACGTTCCGCGAAGGCGCCTGAAGGGCACTGCTCTCAAGGCTGAGTCGACGAGGCGCGCGGGCTACTGCGCGCCCATCATGAACTGGTCCACGCCGACCTGGTTCTTGTCGGGCACGGCCTCCTTCGGCTCGGTGCCCTTCTTGAAGAACATCAGCTCCGCGCCCTTGGCTCCGGGGCTGGACACCTTGCCCGTCTTCTTGTCGATGTAGAGCCGCGCCAGCTGCATGGACTGCCAGGGGTAGAACTCCGACTGGGGCCGGCCCTCCAGCGCGCGCTTCATGTAGTTGAGCCAGATGGGCAGCGCCGCACGGCCACCCGTCTCGTAGCGGCCCAGCGGGTGCGGATTCAGGTCGTAGCCAACCCACGCCACCGTCACCAGGTCCTTGGTGTAGGCCGCGAACCACGCGTCGAAGGAGTCGTTCGTCGTGCCCGTCTTGCCCGCCGCCGGCTTGCCCAGCTTCTGCGCGGGGCCGCCGGTGCCCTGGAGCACCACGCCGCGCAACAGGTGCGTGAGGATGAAGCCCGTCTCCGCGCTCATCACCTGCTCGCCCGGCTCGAAGAGGCGCGCGTAGCCCGCGGCCACGCGGTCCTGCAGCGGCGCCCACGCGTCGTCGAACGCGGTGTGGTCCTCCAGCGTGCGGCCGAAGCGGTCCTCCACCTTGCGGATGAAGTACGTGGGCTTCTTGCGGCCGTAGCGGTTGAAGGTCGCGTACGCGCTGGCCAGGTCGAACGGGTACACGCAGGACGAACCCAGCGCCGCGGAGAAGTCCATGTTCATGGGCGTCGTCAGGCCCAGCTTCTTGGACCAATCCGACATGTTGTGCACGCCCACCGCGCCGAACGTCTTCACCGCGGGGATGTTCATGGAGTTCACCAGCGCCGTGCGCAGCAGCACGTCACCCACGAACTCCTCGCTGTAGTTGGCCGGCTTCCACGACACCTTGTTGTCCGGGTCGTGCTCCACGATGGGCGAGTCCACGATGACGGTGGCCTCCGTCCAGTTCAGCTGCTCCAGCGCCGCCGAGTACACGAACGGCTTGAAGGACGAACCCGGCTGACGGCACGCCTGGAACGCGCGGTTGAACTCGTTGTCGTCGAAGTCGTAACCGCCCACCATCGCGGTGAGGTACTGGCGATGCGGGTCGATGGAGACCAGCGCGCTCTGCGCCTCCGGCGTCTGCTCCAGCCGGAAGAGCTTCACGCCCTCCTCGGGGATGTCCTCCGCGAGCTTCTTGTCCCACTGCTCCTTGTCGTCCGTGAGCTCCTTCTTCACCACGTTGCGAAGCACCACCACGTCACCCACCGCCACGGCCTTCTTGACGGAGGTGATCATGCTCGCCGGGTAGTAGCTCTCCGGGTTCACCTTGCGCGCCCAGCGCATGCCCAACAGCGGCAGCCGGCCCTGGTGCGGCCCCACCTGCACGTCCGCGCCCTTGCCGTCGTCGTCGATGCGGGTGACGACGCCCATGTAGAGGCGGTTCTCGACGAGCTCTTCCTTGCCCATCGCCTTCTTCGCCTTGGCGATGAAGGCGCTGCGCTCAGGCTCGGTGGCCAGCTGCATCACCGGACCGCGCCAGCCCTGGCGCTTGTCCACGGACATCAGGCCGTCCAGCACGGAGTCCTGCGCCGCGCGCTGCCGCTCGCTGTCCATGGTGGTGAAGACCTTGAGGCCCTCCTTGAGCAGCACGGGGTTGCCGTAGCGGTCCACCACGTCCTTGCGCACCTGCTCCACGAAGTACGGGGCGAACTCGTGGAAGACGTCCTCCACCGGGTACACCTTCACGGGCTCCGCGTTGGCCTGATCATGCTCGGCCTTGGAGATCATGCCTTCGACCAGCATGCGGCCCAGCACGTAGGAGCGGCGCTTCTTCGCGGCCTCCGGACGCAGGAAGGGCGAGTAGCGGCTGGGCGCCTGGGGCAGGCCCGCGATGAGCGTCATCTCCCCCAGCGTCAGGTCGCGCACGTCCTTGCGGTAGTAGTTCTCCGCCGCGCTCTGCACGCCGTAGCTGTGGTGCCCGAGGAAGACGTTGTTCAGGTAGAGGTAGAGAATCTCTTCCTTCGTCAGCGCCTGCTCCAGCCGGAAGGCGAGGATGGCCTCGCGAATCTTGCGCTTGGGCGTCTTCGCGGTGGCCTCCTTGTAGCCCTCCGCGGAGATGAGGACCGCCTTCGCGGTCTGCTGCGTGAGCGTGGAGCCGCCCTGCACGCCGCCGGCGCGCAGGCCCAGCTTCGTCATCACCGTCTTGGACACGGCGCGCGTGGTGCCCAGCACGTCCACGCCGAAGTGGTCGAAGAAGCTGGAGTCCTCGCTGGCGATGAACGCCTGCACCAGCCGCTTGGGGATGCGCTCGTAGGGCACCACCTTGCGCCGCTCGTTGTAGAACTCGCCCGCGAGCACGGCGTCGTCGGTGTAGACCTCCGTGACGATGGGCGGCCAGTACTCGTCCACCTTCGGGATGGCGGGCAGCCCGTCGGAGAAGACGTAATAGGCGCCCACGACGGCGAGCACGCCCGCGGTGGCGCCCATGAGGCCCAGCACGGCGACGAGCTTCATCAAGCGCAAGAGGATGTTGCGCTTGGGCGGAACGCCGTCGAGCACCAGCTTGGAGCGGCTGCGGTCAATCTTCGGGTCGGCCATGCGTGTCGTGTCGAGTCCTGGGCTCAAGGCTTAGAGGAGCGCCGCCCGCTTCAGCACGTCCGTCAATTCGGCTGGCATGGGGGTCTCCACGACGACCCTCCTGTCATCCTCGGGGTGCGGAAATTCGATGCGCTCGGCGTGCAGGAACAGACGTTTGAGCCCCCAGCGCGCCCGCACGTCGCGGTTGAAGGCGAAGTCTCCGTACTTCTTGTCACCCGCCACCGGGTGGCCCACGGCGACCAGGTGTCTTCTTATCTGATGAGTGCGCCCGGTCTCGATGGTGCAGGAGAGGAGGGCTGCCTCGCTCGACTGGCGCACGACCTTCCACCGGGTGACGGCCTCCTGCATGTTCACTCCCCGACGGGCCTTGGATTCGGCCGTCTGCTGGTGCTCGGCGAGCGGCAGGTCGATGACACCCGAATCCCTGGGCATCTTCCCCTTCACCAGGGTCAGGTAGCGCTTCTTCGGGTGGCCGTGGGTGAAGATTTCCGTGAAATGCACCATCGCCGGGCGCCGCTTGGCCACCAGGATGACGCCGGAGGTCTCCCGGTCCAGGCGGTGGGCGGGTGAGGCGGTGAAGTCGTTGCGGGTGGCCTTGGGGCCCAGGTAGGCGCGGACGTAGTCCACCAGGGTGCCCCCGGTGATGCCGCTACCGGTATGGACGGCCATTCCGCTGGGCTTGTCCACGGCCATGAGCCAGTCGTCTTCCAACAGGATGACCAGCCGGGAGGGGTCTACCGGTGGTGGCGGGGGAGGCGGACGGTCCGATTTCGGACGCTCCGCGAGGGTGAGTTGCTCTTCGGTGCCGCGGATGGTGAGCACGTCTCCTTCGACAAGCAACTGCTCTGGCTGCGCGCGCTTGCCGTTCACTCGCACCTTCTTGGTGCGGATCATCTTGAAGAGGTGGCTGACCGGGACGTTGGGCATCCGCTTGCGCAGGTGCTTGTCCAGCCGCATCCCGACTGTGTCGGCTTCGATTCGGTACTCGATCATTTGTGCTGGCGCCTGGACCAGACCACACGAATAATTCGCGGTCCATGCCGAAAGCCCCAACTATCGAGAAGCTGCTGCAGAACGGTTCCGCCGAATGGAACAAGCTGCGCAAGTCCGGCCAGGCGCCCACCGGCCAGACGGGCGCCACGTTCACGCAGCTGTTCTCCGCCAACGCCGACCTCTCCGGACTGGAGCTGGTGGGCTCCGAGTGGGAGCGCTGTGACCTGTCGAAGATGAACTTCCGGGACACGGACCTCACCAACGCCTACTTCCACGGGGGCCGCCTCCAGGACTGCGACTTCCGGGGCGCCAACCTGGAAGGCTGTGTCTTCGAGAAGCTCAAGCTCCTGCGCTGTGACTTCACGGGCGCCAAGGGTCTGGAAGACCTGGAGATGGACGACGTGGACATGGACCGCGTGACGGGCCTGGACGGCGAGGAAGCCCCGCCGCCCCCGCCCCCGCCGGTCCAGGGCATCACGGCGTTCACCCGTGAGCAGCGCGAGAAGATGCTCGGCCAGTCGCACCTGGGCGGCGCGATGGACGGCGCGGCTTCCCCGCACCCGGACGAGCTGCCCCCGTTCCGGCCGCAGGATCCGCCGGGCTCGCTCTTCTTCCGCGCCCTCAAGCGCGTGGGCGCGCCCCCGCTCTGGGTGCTGGACGTGCCGGGCCTGCGTCCGCTGCTGCCGCAGCGGCTGCCGCCGGGCAGCTCCCTGGAGACCCTGTACCGCGAGGCGGTGAAGACGCGGCTGGAGAACAAGAAGCCCGCGGCGGACCCCGGCGCGGTGGAGCGCGCGCAGAAGGCGCTGCGCATGGGCGGCAAGGAGGCCAACGTCGCGGCGGTGTACCTGCGCGAGGTGGGCGTGCTGCCCCTGTTCCGCTTCGCCGCGGCGAAGCAGCTCAAGGCGGAGCTGCGCACCGAGGTGGAGGTGGACGACCTCACGGGCTCCGTGGATCCCCGCACCACGGGGGCGCTGCTGGAGCTGCGCCTGACGCACGAGGTGGTGGAGCACCTGCACGAGGTGCGTCGCCGGCTGGCGGCCGCGCAGCTGTACTCGTCGCTGCTGGAGGCGGGCTTCAACCCGGAGAACAACTGGGACGAGGCGCTGGAGTCGGCGGACGCGTCGCTGGAGCTGGCGAACGCGGCCACGGGCGAGGACCGGCAGACGCTGCTGGAGGGCTTCCAGGTGTTCGCGGCCCTGCCGGAAGAGGCGCGGCTGCGCCGCCTGGCGTACCTGGCGGAGTCCGTGACCAACCTGGAGCTGCTCAGCCGGCTGCCGGAGGGCATGGAGCCGCAGTGGCTGTCCGGCCCGGAAGTGCGCGAGTGCCACGAGCGCGAGATGACCTACGTGCAGTCGCTCAAGGCGCAGGACATCCCGGCCAAGGTGCCGGCGCTGGGCAAGGCGGAGCTGGGCGTGCCCGAGGGCGAGGTGCCCGAGGAGAGCGACGACGACCTGTTCGTGCACGTGCGGTGCGACGTGTGCGGCAAGGAGAAGCTCATCGTCCAGTCGCCGGAGGCGTAGTGCCCCACCTCCCGCGGCGCGGGAGCTGAAGCAGGAGAAGGCCCGGTCGGAGCGCCCCGCGCGCATCCCGCCGGGCCTTTTCATGTCGTGCGCCGCCTGTGTGCAGGAAGCCGTGCCTCTCTCATCCCCAGGGGAGGCGGGGTTTCATCCCGCGCCCGGCTCCCTACCTTCAGGGCACGCGGCGTGGCACCGCGAGCGAGGGTGCGGCGGGCGGGATATGGGGCGAGCCAGGCGCGGACGGGGGCACTGCGGAGAGGGAAGTCCGTGGCCTCTGGGTGGCGTGCTGTTCGCCTGCGGCCTGCTGCTGGGCGGGCCTGCCTTCGCCCAGGAGGAGCGGTGCGAGGACGCCCCTCCCCTTCCCCCTGACGCTCCCGCGCGGGCCGGGCCGCCAGCGGATGCCCCGCTGAACGAGGAGACCGTCCGCGAGGACGCGTCCCGGAAGAAGTTCCACCCGTGGCTCGCGGTGGGGGAGATCACCGCCATCAACCTGTTCGTCTGGACGTGGGACCGGGTCCTCGCGAACAAGGAGTGGGCGCGGGTGGGCCCGTCCACGTGGAAGGAGAACCTGACCACGGGCTTCGTCTGGGACGCGGACGGCTTCCTCACCAACCAGTTCGCGCACCCGTACCACGGCAGCCTCTACTACACGGCAGCGCGCGACAACGGCGTGCCCTACCTGGCCGCCCTGCCCTTCACGCTGTTTGGCAGCGCGCAGTGGGAGCTGTTCGCGGAGAACGAGTCGCCGTCCGCCAATGATCTCATCAACACGTCCGTGGGCGGCATGGCCATTGGCGAGGGGCTCTACCGGCTGTCCTCGCTGGTGCTCGACACGGAGTCCCGGGGCGGCGAGCGCTTCGTGCGCGAGCTCGTCGCCGCCGGCATGAGCCCCGTGCGCGGCTTCAACCGGGTGGTGCGCGGCGACGTGACGCGCCAGGAACCCACGCCCTCGGAGTGGCGGCCGCGCGAGCTGTCCATCTGGGGGGCCTTGGGCTACCTCAAGCTGGGCGACGGCCGGCCGCTGATCTGGGGCGAGAACCAGTTCTTCCTCCAGCTCGACATGCGCTACGGCAACATGTACCGGGGCGACTTCCACCGCCCCTTCGACGCCTTCGACGCGCGGGTCCAGTTCACCACGGCGGAGAGCAGCCTCATCAGCCACTCGAGGCTCCAGGGGATGATCGCCAAATCGTCATTCTGGAAGACGGAGAAGGACGAGCTGCGCCTGGGCTTCCTCCAGCAGATCAGCCACGTGGACACGAACGCGTACGAACTGGGCGGACAGTCCCTGCAGCTGGGCCTGCTGCACGAGCGCCATTTCAACGCGCGCTCGAAGCTGAGGACCGCGCTGCTCGTGGACGGCAGCCTCCTCACCGGCATCTCCTCCGAGCACAGCGGCAAGGCGAGCCGCAATTACGACTACGGCCCCGGCCTGGGCTTGAACCTCCAGCTCACGTACATGCGCGGCGCCTGGGAGGTCGTCACGCTGGAGGCGAGCACCTCCCACATCGTGGTGCTGGACGGATCCGACGGCTCACACCAGGTGTTCACCGGCCAGCTCCAGGCGGACATCCCGGTGTTCGAGCACATGGGGCTGGGCTCGGAGCTGAACTGGTTCCACCGCCACAGCCGCTTCGACACCTACCCGGACGTGCTGAAAGACGCGTACCAGTTGCGCGTCTTCGTCTCCGTGCACTACTAGCCGTCGCCCTCGAGGATGAGACCCGGGGGCGCTTTCCAACATCTGGCTGCTTACCTTCCGGAAGCGCGGCATGGGGCCGTGCGCGGAGGTGCGGGCGGACCGGATGGGGTACGGC
>NZ_RAWR01000276.1:0-11872 GCF_003986945.1 Corallococcus sp. AB018
GGCCAGGCCTCCTCCTGCCCGGGGGCGGAGGCTGGGGCAACCGCATTCGTCACTCGATGGTGGCGAGGGCCTCCACGCCGTTCTCCTGGCACCAGCGGCGGTACGTCTCCAGCCGCTCCGCGGGGCTCACGCTCTTGAGGACCTGACCGTCGTCGCCCAGGTATTCGATGCCGCCCTTCACGGTGATGTGCAGGACGAGGGGCTCATCGCCCACGACCTGCCAGCTGTCGACGTTACCGGACGGCTCATAGACATACGTGCCCGGGCCAATCACCTCGCCGGTGTCGAGCAGCTGGCGGTGGCCGGAGATGTTGAAGGCGTGCGACTCGCCGACGTGGCGGTGCCGGGGGATGAGGGTGCCGGGCTCCAGGCGGAAGAGGTACATCCAGCCGCTGCCGTCGCGGAAGAAGCGCAGCGGCTTGAACGCGAGCCCGGGCCGGCCCATGGGGATCCACGGCATGCGTTCGGAGTCGACGGGGTGGGAGGCGTAGGTGGAATCGGTCATGCCGGAAGGATGGTCCGCCGCTGGCCCGGTGACAGGGCCAGGATTGACGAATTTCATTGGGCCAATCCGTGGGAGGATGCGGCATGGACTTCCATGTGGAGCTCCGGGGACGCCGGGACCTGGCCGGGCAGATCTACCGGGGGCTGCGCGCGGCCATCCTCGACGGGCGCCTGCGCCGTGGGGAGCGGTTGCCGCCCACCCGTGAGCTGGCCCTGCGCCTGGACGTGGCGCGGAACACCGTGGGCGTGGCGTATGAATGGCTCACCGCCGAGGGCCTCATCGCGGGGCGCACGCGGGCGGGGAGCTTCGTCCAGGGAGAGGCGTCACGGCCGCGTGGCAGGGCAGGGCGGGAGGCCCAGGTGCCGCTGCGCGCCCGGGCCTTCTGGCGCTCATTGCCGGACCTGCCCGCACCGCTGGCTCCCGCCGCGTATGACTTTGGCGTGGGCAGCCCGGATGTCTCGGGCTTCCCATTCGAGTCCTGGCGCCGGCTGGTGGCGCGCCAGCTGCGGGCCGCCACGATGTCCGGGGGCTACGTGGACGCAGCCGGGCACCGGGGGCTGCGGGAGGCGGTGGCGCGGCACGTGGGCGTCTCGCGGGGCGTGCGCGCGGAGGTAGATGACGTGTTCATCACCAATGGCGCGCAGCAGGCGCTGGACCTCGTGGGCCGGGTGCTCATCGAGCCGGGGGACTGCGTCGCCATGGAGGAGCCGGGCTATCCGCCCGCGCGGCAGGTGTTCCAGTCGCTGGGCGCGCGCGTCGTGCCTGTTCCGGTGGACGCGGAAGGGCTGGACGTGGCCGCGCTGCCGGACGCCGCTCGGCTCGTCTACGTCACGCCGTCGCACCAGTTCCCGCTGGGCATGCCCATGTCGCCCGCGCGCAGGGTGGCGCTGCTGGAGTGGGCGAAGCGGCGCGACGCGGTGGTGATTGAAGACGACTACGACAGCGAGTTCCGCTTTGGCGGCCGGCCCCTGGAGACGTTGCATGGGATGGACCGTTCCGGGCGGGTGCTCTACGTGGGCTCGTTCTCGAAGGTGATGGTCCCCATGCTGCGGATGGGGTTCCTCGTCGCGCCGCCGTCGCTCCAGCGGGAGCTGCGGTGGGCACGGCGCGTGATGGATTGGCACAGTCCGGTGCCGGAGCAGGCAGCGCTCGCGCGGTTCATCGACAGCGGACTGCTGGCGCGGCACATCCGCAAGATGCGGCGGGACTACGAGGCGAGGCACGCGAGTGTGGAGGAGGGGCTTTCGCGCCACTGCGGAGACTGGCTCCAGGTGGTGCCCTCCGTGGCGGGCCTGCACCTGTGCGCGACGTTCCGGCGAGGCGGCGTGGCGTTGGAGCGGGAGACGGTGGCTCGGGCCCGGGCGGTGGATGTGGGGCTCATCAGCCTGTCGCGTTACTTCGCGGGGCCACGAGCTCGGCCAGGGCTGGTGCTGGGATATGGCGGTATTCCTGCGACACGCATTCCAGAAGGCTTGAAGCGGCTGGGAGCCAGCCTTTCCCATGTGGGATTGACGAAGGGTTGAAGGCAGGCCCTAATTCCTCTCTTCATGCTCAGTGCCGTTGAGGGGGAAGTTGAGTCACAGGCCGTGTGTCCGCAGCATCCCGAAAGGGCAGCGGTGCGCACCTGCGCGCGGTGTGGAAGATATGTGTGCTCGGGGTGCGAACAGGAGAACGGCCAGTGCCGCGAGTGCATGCGGCTCTCCGCCCTGGAGGTGCCCGACTCCCGTGGCCGAGCTCGGCGAGCGGTGACCGCGCTCCAGTTCTCCGCGGCGACGGACCTCTTGAGCCTGGGCCTCCACGTCATCCTGTCCCTGGGGGTGTTCACCGAAGAGGTGCAGGGCGTGCCCGCCGCGGGCGTGGTCTTCCTGAACGTGGGGGGAGGCCTCCTGGCCCAGGTCTTCCTCCTGATGTGGTTCCACCGGGTCGTCCGTCAGCTCAAGGCCCTGGGGCGTGACATCGGGGATTCCCCTGCGATGGCGGTCTGGTGGTGGCTGATTCCCCTGGCCAACTGGGTGAAGCCCTACCACCTGATGAAGGATGTCGCGACGCGGCTGGGTGGGGCGCACTTCGCCTCGGTGCTTCCCCTCTCCGTGTGGTGGGGGGCCAACGTCCTGTCGCGGATCATGAATCAGGTGGACCAGCGGATCATCGGGAAGCTGGAGACGGCGGATGGGGGCATGTCGACCGCCGGCGCCGTGGTGGGCCTGATCGCCGCTGGCTCCGCCCTGGTCATGGCCCTCTTCAGCATCCAGATCATCCGGGCGCTCCAGGAGAAGCTCGACCAGCGGCGCGACGGGCTGGAGTTCGGGGACGGCCCTGTGCCGGAGGCCGGGGCCGAAGCGGCGTGAGGCGGGTTACTTCGCCAGCCGGGTCGCGTGGCTCGCGGCGAGCTTCCACTGGCCCTCGCGGTAGACCCAGGTGTCGGTGAACTGGAAGTCGCCTTCGAACTGCGTCTTGCCGGAGTGGCCCTTGAGGGTGGTGATGCCGGTGACGACGGCGGCGTCGCCATACAGGCGGATCTTCTGGTGGTGGTTGCGGAAGACCTCATAGACGGGGTCCTTCTTCGCCACCTCCGCCAGGTTCTGCTCCAGGTCGGTCACCGTGCCCTTGGAGTCGGTGAGCGTGAAGCGCGCGTCCAGGCTCTTTCGCAGCGTGGCGACGTCGGCGGTCTCGAAGGCGCGGCAGAGCGCGGCCTCGACCTTGAGCAGCTCGCGCTCGTCCTTCGCGGGGTCCCGGGCTTCCGCGGCGCCCGTGGCGAGGGCGAGAACGGTGGTCAGCGTGGTCTGGAGTTTCATCCGGGGCTCCGTGCGTGAGGTGGGAGGCGGCAGGCTACCGCGCTCAGACAGGGGCCGCGACGCGGACCAACTGCTTGCCCAGGTTCCGACCCTCGAACAGGCCGCGCAGGGCGGACGGCGCCTGCTCCAGCCCTTCAGCGACGGTCTCCGTCAGGGCGAGCTCCCCCCGGGCCGCCCAGGTGGACAGCTCGCGGAAGGCCTCGGGGAAGCGCGGGACGTGGTCCAGGAAGATGAAGCCCTCCATGCGTGCCCGCTGGAAGGCCAGCTGCATGTAGTTGCGCGGCGTGGCGCCGTAGTCACGGTCCTTGTAGCCGGAGGAGACCGCGCCGCAGAGCACCACGCGGGCGCGTACCGCCAGGTGGTCCAGCGCCGCCTCCAGCACGGGCCCTCCCACGTTGTCGAAGAAGACGTCGATGCCCTTGGGCGCCAGTGCCTGGAGGCGCGTCCGGACGTCCTCGGACTTGTAGTCGATGCAGGCGTCGAACCGGGCAACGCGGGTGACCCAATCGACCTTGTGCTGGCCGCCCGCGATGCCGATGACGCGGCAGCCTCGGAGCCTTGCGACCTGTCCGGCGATGGAGCCCACACTTCCAGCGGCGCCGGAGACCAGGACGGTTTCACCTGGTGCCACGCGGGCCACGTCCGTCATGCCAATCCAGGCGGTCAGCCCGCTGGCGCCGTAGAGGTTCAGCATGGCCTTGGGGTCGATGCCGTCCGGCACCTTGTTGAAGCCGAAGAGGCCCGCGTCACCGGCCAGCGCGTACTCCTGCCAGCCCGTCATGCCCGTCACCCAGTCGCCCACGGCCAGCCGTTCGGAGCGGGACGCGATGACCTGTCCGACACCTGCCCCGCGCATGACCTCGCCGAACTCGACGGGCCGGATGTAGGTCGCGTGGGGATTGAGCCACGTGCGCTGGGTGGGTTCGATGGCGAGCCAGACGACGCGCACGAGTGCTTCGCCGGGGCCCGGGGCCGGCACCGGCGTCTGACGCCATTCGAAGCAGGAATCGGAGACTTCATCGTGGGGACGCGACTTCAGCGCCCACTGGTGGTTCATGGTGTCTCCTTGGAGAACGCGGGGGCCGCGAGCTTTCGGGCGCAGTCGCGGATGTCGTCCGGCCAGCTCCGGGTCCACTTGTTGAAGCGGGTGCGGTCGCCCGCGTAGAGCGCGCGGGCGGCCTCCTCGTAGCCCGGCGCGTTGCCGGCCATCGTGGTCATGAAGCGGTCCGTGGCGGCCTGGGCGCGGCGGACACGGTCGGCGTCGCCGCTGTTCGCGCGAGCGGCCTCCACCAGCTTGCGCAGGGCCACGGACGCACCGCCGGGTTGCTCGGACAGCCACTCCCAGTGGCGGGGGAGCAGCGTCACCTCGCGGGCCACGACGCCCAGCTTCGGACGGCCGGGGCCTCGGGGCTCGGAGGACTCGGCGGCCGGGTCCGGCGCGGGTTGGAGGCGGGCGAGCACCTCCGCCAGCGTGCCGCGCAGGTGGAAGTCCACGGTCCGGCCCGTGGCGTCATCGAACAGGATCAGGGATTCATGCTCGCCCGCATCGAGCGCGGCCTTGGCGGCGGTGACGACCTCGGCCGGTGAGCCGGAGGCAAGCAGGCGTTGGCCGGTGAAGGCGGTCCAGGTGGCGGAAGGAGAAATCATGTTGGGGATATTACCCGGGTAGAAACAGGCGTCAATTCCATCCGGGTAATATGGGCTCATTGACCAGAATGGCTGGCCATGGGAGCAGGTCGGTCAGGAGGCGAGGCATGAAGGACGCGAACCGGATTCCCGTCATCGTGGGCGTGGGGCAGATCAACGACCGGCCGGAGGATCCGCTGCGGGGCCTGGATTCGCTGGGCTTGATGGAGGCCGCGCTGCGAGCGGCGGACGCGGATGCGGGCGGTGGGTGGCTCTCCCGGCTGGATTCGCTGGCGGTGGTGGATCAGCTCTCGTTCCGGCAGATGGGCCCGTTGCCGCTCGCGCTGGCGGAACGCCTGGGCGCCCGGCCGCGCATTCATGAACAGACGGCGGAGGCCAACGGGGACAGCCCGGTGCGGCTGCTCCACGAGGCCGCCAACCGCGTTGCTTCCGGTGCCGTGGAGGTCGCGGCGGTCGTGGGCGGTGAGGCCCTGCGCACGGCTGCCCGGCGCGCGGCGCTGGCTGCGGGGGATGCCCCCTCCGCGCACAACGCCGCGACGAGCATCGGTGTCCAGGCTCACGCGGCCTACCGGAAGCGCTACGGCCTCAACTCTCCGGTCGACGTCTATCCCCTGTATGAGAACGCCGGCCGTGCCGCGTATGGCCAGACGCTGGCGGAGGCGCAGCGGGAGAGTGGCGAAATCTGGTCGCGGTTCTCGCAGGTCGCGGCGGGCAATCCGGGGGCGTGGATCCGCGAGCCTTTGTCCGTGGAAGAGATTGTCACGCCCTCCGCGTCCAACCGGCCCATCGCGTTTCCGTATTGGAAGCGGATGGTGGCGAACAGCGCCGTCAACCAGGGCGCGGGGTTCCTGGTCACCAGCCTGGCGAATGCGCTCGCGCGCGGTGTGCCGGAGGACCGCCTCGTGTACGTGGGACGGGGCGCGGCGGCGCATGAGCCGGAGGACTTCCTCGCGCGCGATGGCTATGCAAGCTCACCGAGCATGGCCGTGTCGCTGCGCCGCACGCTGGAGCTGAACCGGCTGAGCTTCGACATGCTCGACTTCGTGGAGCTCTACAGCTGCTTCCCGTGCGTGCCGAAGATGGCGCGCCGGGTGCTGGGCTGGCCGCTGGAGAAGCCCGCCACCGTGTTCGGGGGGCTCACGTTCGGCGGTGGGCCCATCGCCAACTACATGAGCCACGCGGTGGTCAGCATGGTGCAGCGGCTGCGCGAGCAGGGCCGTCATGGCCTGCTCTTTGGCAACGGCGGCTTCGCTACGCACAATCACAGCCTCGTGCTCACGCGCGAACCGCAGCCTGCTGGAACACTGCCCCAGCCCTTCGAGCATCAGGCGGAAGCCGACGCCGCGCGCGGCCCGGTCCCTCCGTTCGTGGAGGGCGCCACGGGCCCCGGCCGCATCGAGACGTACACGGTGCTGTACGAACGCGACGGCAGCCCGAGGTTCGGCGTCATCGTCGCGCGCGGCGCGTCCGGTGAGCGTTTCCTCGCGAAGGTCCCGGCCCACGACACCGCGGGCATCGACTTCCTGTGCGACGGGAAGGAGGAGCCTATCGGCAGTGAAGGTCACGCCGTCGCCGGACCCGGCGGGGACATCCTCTGGCACCGGTCTTCCTCCTACAGCGTATAGGCGGGATGGGAGACCTCCGGATACGTGCGCCTCTTCTGGAAGGACGTCCCCACCCAGCTCAGCACGGGCGAATGGTCGCTGACGCTCGAGGCCGGCGCCGCGATGGACGCTGTCACCCACGCGACCCGCTTCGTGCACCACGCGTCATCCATGCACACCTACGCTGTGTGGAACCATCCATCCATGACAGAGTGGGAGCCATCCGAATCCTCCTCTCGATCGCGTTCTGGACCTTCCTCGCGCTGTCCAGCGCGGTGTTGTTCCTTGGAGCGCTCCTGCTGTGGGCGCTCACCCGCCCGTTTGACGCGAATGGACGCGTGCTTCACCTGTACTCGTGCTTCTGGGCACAGCTGTATTTCTACGTGAACCCGATGTGGCACCTGCGGGTGGAGGGCCGCGAACGCCTGCCCTGGAAGGGCGCGGCGGTGCTGGTGGCCAACCACGAGTCGCTGGGGGACATCCTGGTCCTCTTCGGCCTCTACCGGCCTTTCAAGTGGGTCTCCAAGGCGGAGAACTTCAAGCTGCCGCTCATCGGCTGGAACATGCATCTCAACCGGTATGTGCCGCTCATCCGCGGAGACCGGGCGAGCATCATCCAGATGATGGCCGGGTGTGAGCGTTGGCTGTCGCGTGGCGTCCCCATCCTGATGTTTCCCGAAGGCACCCGCTCCAAGGATGGGGAGGTGAAGGCCTTCAAGGACGGCGCCTTCACGCTGGCCATCCAGCAGCGCTGCCCCATCATCCCCGTGGTCCTCACTGGCACCGCGCGGACCATGCCCAAGCACGGGCTGGTCATCCAGCAGGCGGTCCACGCCCGGGTGCGCGTGCTGGAGCCCATCGACCCGGAGGGCTTCGCCGGGGACGTGCACGCCCTGCGCGACCACGTGCGCGATGTCATTGTCCGTGAGAAGGCGCGCATGGAAGCCGAGCGCTGAACGTCACGCAACCGGCCCGGGACACCGAGCCGTAGCCCCCACGTCCTTGAGCAGCACCCACCGCACCCGATGCGGAAAGGACGGCGTCCACTGCCGGTAGGGCACATGCGGCGGCACCCGCTCCACCAAAGGAAGGGGGGAGGGGGCGAGCGATTCTGGCGCACCTGAGACTGCTCACGGCGAGTACAAGGCTGGCCCCGGCGCGTGGGCCACCCCAGGCGGCGGGGGGCTTCGACAGGCGGACGAGGAGGTGCTCGGAGGAGCCTGCGCCGAATTCTGTGAAAAGTGTGCCGGGCGGGTGACAGTTCCGGGGGACAGCGGTATTTCGTCCTCCCGATACGGCCTCGCGAGCGACCGCCGTCATGCCGCTATCAAAGGGGGACCCCCATGCTTCCTGGATCCGGGTTCAACAACCTCACTGCCGTTGCGCTGACGACCGTCGCGACCCTGGCCTCCGCGGCCGGGGCGCCCCTCCCATCGCAGTCCGCCTTCTTCCTGTCCCGTAGCGAGAACCGGAACCAGGTCCACTACGCCCTGAGCCTGGACGAGGCTTGCCGCCCCGTGGGGACGCGTCCCGTGCAGGTGTACTGGCGGATGTTGGAGCGCGGGCCCTCGGAGGTGGAGGAACTGCTGGGGGTCGAACAGCCCGTGTATGGGCTGGAGGACTCGCAGTGGGTCGAAGCCACCGCGGAGGGCTGGCGGGTCCGGGTGAGCCTGAAGGCCTTTCCCTCACGCCCCATCGACATCACCACCGCGCGGGTCGACGGCAAATGCCAGGTCCAGGCGTGGACGAAGCTGGGCAACAGCGTCTCCCAGCTGGAGCACGTCTTCGTGAAGACGTCCTGGCCCTTCTCGGTCGACTTCGTGCGGCTGGATGGCGTGGGACCGGATGGGCAGCCCGTCCATGAATTGATTCGCAAGTAATGAGTGCATCGGGTCGCGCGGACCCGCCGCCTCTTCGGGTTCGGGGTCTTTCGTATGTAGCGGGATGCGCTACGAATCCGGCTTTGTGTGTGGCGATTCCTGTCACGGCCTGCCGTCCAACCGGCCCATCGCGTTTCCGTACTGCAAGCGGATGGTGGCGAACAGCGCCGTCAACCAGGGCGCGGGGTTCCTTGTCACCAGCCTGGCGAATGCGCTCGCGCGCGGTGTGCCGGAGGACCGCCTCGTGTACGTGGGACGGGGCGCGGCGGCGCATGAGCCGGAGGACTTCCTCGCGCGCGATGGCCATGCAAGCTCACCGAGCATGGCCGTGTCGCTGCGTCGCGCACTGGAGCTGAACCGGCTGACCTTCGACATGCTCGACTTCGTGGAACTCTACAGCTGCTTCCCGTGCGTGCCGAAGATGGCGCGCCGGGTGCTGGGCTGGCCGCTGGAGAAGCCCGCCACCGTGTTCGGGGGGGGGCTCACGTTCGGCGGTGGGCCCATCGCCAACTATATGAGCCACGCGGTGGTCAGCATGGTGCAGCGGCTGCGCGAGCAGGGACGCCATGGCCTGCTCTTCGGCAACGGCGGCTTCGCGACGTACAACCACAGCCTCGTGCTCACGCGCGAACCGCCCCCCGCCGGAACACCGCCACAGTCCTTCGAGCATCAGGCGGAAGCAGACGCCTCGCGCGGCCCCGTCCCTTCGTTCGTGGAGGACTTCACGGGCCCCGGCCGCATTGAAACGTACACGGTGCTGTACGAACGCGACGGCAGCCCCCGGTTCGGCGTCATCGTCGGGCGCGGCGCCTCCGGTGAGCGCTTCCTCGCGAAGGTCCCGGCGCAGGACGCCGCGGGCATCGACTTCCTCTGCGACGGGAAGGAGGAGCCCGTAGGCAGTGAGGGGCACGCCGTCGCCAGGCCCGGCGGGGACATCCTCTGGTGCCGGATCTAGCCTTCATTTCTTGAAATACCGTTGTTTCTGAAGCCACCCGTTCAGCTCCACCACGACAATGGAGCCTGCCCGCCCGTGGAGCGCGCCAGACATCTCGTGATGGCGCGACAGGAAGATGCGAGCTGGAACGGAGCCTGTGGATGCACCCCGCGAATCACAACTGGAAGAGCGCATGGAAGGCCCTGTCACTGGGGCTGCTGGCCGCGTGGATGGGCTGTGGCGGGGAGCCGCTCCAGGAGCCCTTGGACTCGCAGCAGGGGGCGCTCGTGGACGGCTACAACCTCGTCGTCACGGGCGTGAGCCCGACCACAGTGGTTCCGAGCAGTGCCGTCACCTTCAGCGCAACCATCCGGAACACGGGGAACGTCGCGACGCCCGCGGGCATCGTCCACGGCCTCTCCTTCTGGGTGAACGGTACACAGGTGTCGTGGTCGGACACGTACACGAGCTCCATCGCGCCGGGGGGCAGCGTCACGCTCACCGCCAACTCCGGCCCCGCGGGGACGAAGGTGTGGACCGCGCCGGCCACGGCGGGGGCCCACACGCTCCTCGCGCATGTGGATGACATCAACCGCCTGCCGGCGGAGACGAACGAGAGCGATAACCAGTCCAGCTTCCCGCTGAGCGTGACGCCCGCCGCGACCTGCTCGGACCGGGTGCGCAACGGCACCGAGACAGGCGTCGACTGCGGGCCGGACTGTGGCCCCTGTGAGTGGCCGTTCACCGCGGTGCCGCGCACCACGCTCCGGACGTCGGCGAAGCGGGTGTATGCGCACTGGCACTACTACCCGGTGTCGTTCGACAACGCCAACCCGACGTCCAATGACTACTACGAGCGCGCCTACATCGCGGTGAATGGCGAGAGCGGAAGCCACGCGGCCTACGGCGGCATGATGCGAGAGCGGCCGCTCCCGAGACTTCCCCGCGCGGAGACGGACTGGCGGCTTCGCGACGCGAAGGACGAAATCGAGCTCGCGGCGAGGATTGGCATTGATGGCTTCTATCTGAACCTGTGGACCGACAGCGACGTGAACAACGGCGCGGTGTGGACGCGGGCGAAGACGATTGCCGACGCGGCCTCGCAGGCCGGCGGCTTCGACATCATCCCCAACTTCGACATGACCATCCTGGGGACGGGGAGCCAGGCGGGGGACCAGGACCTGATGATTCGCATCCTGGGTCAGCTGAAGGGCTCCGCGGCGCTCCTGCGGCGGCCGGATGGGAAGTATGTCGTTGGCCTGTTCAATCCTGCCGCGCAGGGCCGGACAGCGGCGTTCTACGCCACCGTGAAGCAGCGCGCGTCAACGGAGCTGGGCATGAGCCTGTACCTGGTGCCGGTCTTCCTTGGCACTGGGAGCACGGCGCTCTTCGAGGAGTACAAGAGTGTGGGGGATGCCTACGCGGGGTGGGGGACGGCCGTCCCGGTGACGACGGCGGGGTACTCCGGGAGCCTGAAGACGAAGGCGGCCGGGTACGGGAAACAGTGGATCCATCCGATGAGCAGTCAGGACTACCGGCCCAAGGACAAGGCCTTCTGGGAGGCGCGCAACTCCCTGACGCTCCGCTCCATCTGGGAGAATGTGATTGCCGACGGCCTGGACGAGGTCCAGATCGTCACCTGGAACGACCAGCACGAGCACCACAACATCCGGCCGTCGACGGGGAAGCAGTGGCCCGCGTACGACATGACCGCGTACTACATCCAGTGGTTCAAGACGGGCACACGGCCGACCATCGAGCGCGACGTGCTGTATTACAACCACCGCATCCACCATCAGTCTCTCGTGCCCACGACCCAGACGTCCGCGAACCTCGCGGTGTGCAAGGCAGGGTGCCCGGCGACGAATGAAGTGGAGCTGGTGGGCTTCCTCACGTCCGCGGGCCGGCTTGAAATCACGCAGGGCACGACGACCTACGGCGAGGACAAGACAGCGGGAGGCGTGCAGGCCATCCGGACGGCGTTGACGGTGGGGACGCCGACCTTCCGACTGAAGCGCTCGGGGGGCACCGTGGTGCAGCTCCAGAGCATGCACCCCATCGTGGGCTCCATCGCGTATCAGGACCTGCTGTACCGCGCCGGAAGCTCGGCCCGCGCGGCGCTCCCATCCTGCGCGACCTCCTGTGCCAACGCAGAGGCCCGCTGCCGGCTGTGCCCCGGCGAGCCGATGTGGCTGAAGCGCTGAAGACGCTCAAGGGGCGACGGGCCTGGGCTTCGGCGGCAGTACCCTGGCCGGATAGTTGCTGAAGGAGGCGACGGCTCCTGCGCGGGTGCAGGGCCTGGCCCCTCGAATCGAGCCACCAGCCCGTCAGGTTGTCATCCTGGCGGGCCTGGGTGTGTGCCATTCCGGCACGGGCTTTCGAGGGAAGGAGACAGCGGGTGTTCACCGTCTTCGATTTGTTTCGGTGGCTGTCGGTCCTGGCGGGCGCGGGTATGGGCGCATTCGTGGGGCACGGCCTCCTGGGATGGATGGGGGCAGCTGGGGGCG
>NZ_RAWR01000277.1:0-11863 GCF_003986945.1 Corallococcus sp. AB018
CCAGCCCTCCGACGAGTCCGAGCCACGGCCCGGACCCCGCCAGCGACCGGAAGCCTCCCCACCTGCCCGGCGAAGTGCGTCCACCCGGGGGCTGGAAGAGGGCATGGGCCACGACCTCCGGGCTAGCACGCACCCAACGTCCCCTCAAGGCGCACCCTGCCCGCCGCGAAGCGGCCACTCTCCCTCATGCCTCGCATGCGGCCAGCCCCTACCCCGTCAGGCCCGGCGCTTGTGCGCCCCCCGCTGATGCCGTACGTGCCGACGCATGTCCGTCGAATCGCCCTCCCCGTCCGCCGCACCCCGCTCCCGTCCCGTCCGCCGCTCCTGGGTCTGGGCGGGCATCGCCGTGGCGTCGCTCGGCTTCATGGGGGTGGCGGTCCACGACCTGGTGCAGGGCCGTTCCCAGCCGCCGCCCCGCCTGGGCGCGCTGCCGGACTTCACCTTCACGCGGCAGGACGGACAGCCCTTCGGGTTGAAGCAGCTCCGCGGCCACCCGTTCATCGCCAACTTCATCTTCACCCGCTGCCCCACCGTCTGCCCCGTCTTCACGCAGAAGATGGCGCGCGTGCAGGAGCACACCTCGAAGCTGGGGACGGATCTCCAGCTGGTGTCCTTCTCCGTGGATCCGGCCTACGACACCCCGGAGCGGCTGGCCGAGTACGGGAAGAAGTACCAGGCGGACTTCACCCGCTGGAACTTCCTCACCGGCGACTACGCCACCCTCAAGGACACCATCGTCCAGGGCTTCAAGATCAGCATGGGCCGCGAGGCCGGCGCCCCCGAGGACGACCTGCTCTCCATCTTCCACGGCACCCACTTCGTGCTGGTGGACGGCACCGGAGAGATTCGCGGCTACTACGACAGCGCGGACCCCGAGGCGACCCAGAAGCTGGAGACCGACGCCTTCCGCATCACCCGCGAAGAGGGCTGAGCCGCGCCGCTTCCTGATCGCGCCCATACTCCGGGTGCGTCATTCCGGGTCACATCCCACCCGGACTTCCAAAGCCCGCAACAGAGCCGACATCGGAGCATTCAAAACCGAAGGGCCGGCGCCCCGCCCATGACGGACGGAGGACCGACCCTCGTGCCTCGCGCGGCGTTGGCCCGCAAAGCCGAAAGGCCGGCCCCCACCTCGCGGTGAGTACCGGCCTTCGTGCATGAGTCACGCCAGCTTCAGCGGGGAACTCAGTTGGTCAGCGCAGCCTGCGCGTGGGCGAACAGGTTCTGCACGTTCTGCTGCGCGGGCTGGGAGGCCAGCGCGCCGACCTGGTCCGCGCCCTGCTTCACGGTGGTCGCGATGTCCGCGATGGACTTCACGGTGGGGGCGAACTTGGTCAGCTGGGACAGACCGGCCAGGGGGCCCTTGGCGAGCAGGGACGCGCCGGAGTCGATGAACTTGTCCACGAACGGCTTCGCCAGCTTGCCCAGGCCGAACGGGAGCTTGTCCAGGAGGCCGCCGGCGAGACCCTTCAGGCCGCCGGTGATGGCGCCCATGGGGTTCTGCACGAAGTTCAGCGCCTTGCCCGCGATGTTCGCGACGCCGCCAGCGATGTTGGAGACCGTCTTCGCGACGCTGCTGACAACCTTGCCGATGCCGCCCATGGTGAAACCCCCTACTGAATCTGGTTTGGAGAGTGTGTGCCGCAGTGAAGCTTCAAAAGGATTCTCGGAGGGGGGAGGAAAATGTTTCCTCCCCATTTTCCGATCTATTTCACGGGGATTCCGGGCGACCTCAGCCGCGGGTTCCGCCGCCGCCCTTCTTCATCTGCTCCAGCAGCTCCTGGCGCTTCGCCTCGTCCTGCGGCGTCTGGGGGGCGCCCTCGGCCGCGGGGTTCAGGCTCGGCTTGCCGGCGGTGCCGCCCTTGCTGGCCTCGAACTCGGACTTGGCGAAGGGGTTGCCCTGACCGGGCAGCTCACCCTTGGCGCCCGCGACCAGGAACTCACCGACCTCCTCCACCGTGTGTACGGGGAAGCCGTTCGCCTTCAGCTCCTCGTCGGACACGACGTTGAGCATGGGCTCCTTGTCCTTGTCCTGCGCGTACTCGAGCACCAGCTCGACGTAGTCCTCCAGCTTCATGCCCACGGCATCCGCGATGCGCTTCGTCTCGGGATCCTTGAGGAGCTCCGCGCGAACGACTTCCACGGGACGGGACAGACCACGCTTCTTGCCAGGGGCTTGCTGGGACATTGCGGTTTCGCTCCGGAGAGGAGAGGAAAGACGGCTGGGAACAACTCTAGCCCATCTTTCCAGTAGTACCCATTCCCCGCCCCGGACGGCTCCCGCTCCCTCTGGAAACCCCCGGGTTTCAGCGGACCGCGTTGCGCGGCGCGCCCTTGCGCACGGTGGCCTGGGCCTTGCGCTTGGGCAGGATGCGGGTGACGGAGCCCGGGCGGCGGGCCACCGCGGCGGCGCGCTCCTTCTCCTCGGCGGCCTTCAGCGCCGCGGCGCGCACGGCCAGCTGCTCCGCCTGCTGCGCCCAGCGGCGCTTGAGCGCGTCCCTCAGGCCATCCGTCTGCAGGTCCACCTGCGCCTGGTTCAGCCGGTAGTGCAGGTCCTCGCGCAGCGTGCCCCGGGTGAGGGCGGCCATCGCGGTGCCGGACACGCCCACCACCACCTTGGGCCGCTCCTCCTGCATCTGGAGGCAGCGCAGGATGAGGCCCTGGGCGTCCAGCGGCAGCTTCCCCGCGTCCGCGATGAACACCACGCCGTTGGGCTGACGGAGCGCTCCGGCCAGCTCCGAGCCCTGGCGCACCTCCGTGAGCGGGACGCCGAAGTTGCGCGCGGCTTCCTCCGCCCAGGCCCTGCGCTCATCCTCGGTACCTCCGTGGATGATCAACGATGCACGGTTGGAGACGAGGTCCTCTTCTCGATAACCGCGAAGAGCCACGGGATGCCCTACCCTTCTGGGAAAGCGGGTCCTCCCAAAGTCTAACGCCCTCCAGGGTCGCCTGTTCAATCCCTTACGCGTGGGAAAAAAACAGGGACCCGTTCCGCGAGGAGCCCACTCACTGGACGCCCGTTCCCGGGTCAAACGGAAGGCACCACCATCACGGGCCTGCGGCAGCGCAGCACCAGCTCGCGCGCCACCGCCTCCTCCAGCACGTCCGGAACCACTTCGCGGTGGGCGGACGTGCCCACGCACACCAGGTCCACGCCCTCACGCTCCGTGGCCTGGCAGATGGCGATGGCGACGTCGTCCCCGCTGACCCCCTCCACGCTCCAGTGCACCGCCCGCGCGACGGTGTCCCCGGGCACCTGCGCCCAGAGCCGGTTCAGCACCCGGTCCCGCTCGCTGTCCGGCTCCGGGAGCACGCCGTGGAAGTCCCGGGGGCCCCGCTCGCGGCCCCGGAGCCGGTGCACGTGCAGCAGGTGCACGCGGCCGCCCGGCCCCACCAGTGAGCACGCCTGCGCGATGGCCTGTCCGGAGGCGAGGGTGAAGTCCACCGGCACCAGCGCGCTCCGGGGCGGAGGAAGCCGGCGAGGTTCGCGCGCTCCGGGAGGGATGCACGCCACGGAGCGCTCCGCGTGGCGCAGCACTCCTTCCGACACGGAGCCGTGCCACAGCCGCTGCACGCCGCCGCGCAGGTGCATGCCCACCACCGTCAGCTCCGCGCTGCGCGCATGGGCCACGTGCAGCAGGTGGTCCGCCGGGCGGCCATAGCCGGGCTCCAGCACCACCTCCACGCGGCCCTCCCCCTCCAGGTCACCCAGGCGCTCGCGCACCTCGCGCTGGAGCACGCGCTCCACCAGCGGCTCCAGCCCCTCCATGGTGCGCTCGCGCGCGTCCAGCCGCTCCACGTGCACGGGGGTGTGGACGCCCAGCCGCTCGCGCTCCTCCAGCGGTGAGCACACGTACGCGGCCAGCACGTCACACCCGCCCACGCGCCGCAGCTCCCGCAGGAAGGTGATGGCCGCGTCGGACGTGGAGGAGCGGGGGTCCACCCCCACCATCACCAGCAGCCGGCGCCGGCCGCGGGCCCAGTCCAGGAGCGCCGTGTCCCGGCGCACCGCCAGCACCGGGGCGCAGCCGTGGCGGGCCAGGCGCTCCGCCAGGGACGTCTTGCGCCAGGGGGACGTGCGCCAGCCCTCCGCGGCCACCACCACCAGCCGGGCGCTGCGGCACTCCTCGTCCCCCAGCAGCGTCTCCACGGAGGCACCCCGCTGCATGCGCGGCTCCACCATGCCCGCGAGCGGCCTCAGGCGCGCGGCCTCCGCGGCCAGCCCCCCTTCCGCCGCGGACAGGGCGTCCGGGGCCTCCGCGTCAGGCACTTCGTCATCCACCCCCAGGAGCAGCAGGGGCTCTCCCAGGCGGCCGGCGAGCGTCGCCGCGACGGTGGCCGCGTGCGCGGCGTCGGCGGACAGGTTGGTTGCGCAGATGATGGCCATGGCGGGGCCCCCCGAGGAGGCGATGCCCGCTGGAGCCTCCCCTCGCCACGAAGGATGCGCACGCCGGACGCCCGGTGACGTGCGGCCCGTGCATGCCGGCCTGCCTGCCTGGCAGGGCGGGGCGTCCCGGCGGCGGGGCCCTCCCTAGCGCAGGAGCTGCTGGTGCCCGTCGTGGTTGGTGTGGTCCTGGTTGTCGCCCACGCCGCCGCGCTGGTTCTCGCGGCCGAAGCTGGACAGGAACACGCCCTGCGCGCTGCTCGCGTAGTGGTACGGCCGGCCCCAGGGGTCCAGGGGCACGGCGTGGAGGTAGCGGGGCACCAGCAGCGCGTCCAGGTCCCCCTCCTCCGGCAGCTGCCCCCCGTGGTCCGCGCGGTAGCGCTCCAGCGCGCCCAGGATGAGGGTGAAGTCGGCGTGGATGTGCTGGGCCTGCTCGGGGTCGCGGTGGCGGAAGGCGGTGAGCACCAGGGCCACGACGAGCGCCACCACGAACACCACCGCCACCCAGGGCAGCGGGGAGCGGCGGGACTTCTCGGGGACGGCGGACGAGGCGGGAGTGGCGGCCATGGCCCATCCACCCTACCGCCTACCGCGTCAGAGGGCGCGGTAAAGCGGCACCGGCTGCTGCTTGCCCTTCAAGCGCACCGGCGGCAGGTCCTCGAAGGCGGTCTCGTTCGCGTCCACCAGCTCGCGCGTGCGCTCGCCCACCAGGATTTCCCCCGGCCCGGCCAGCGCGCACAGCCGCGCGGCCACGTTCACCGCGTCGCCGATGCAGGTGTACTCGGCCCGCATCGCGCTGCCGATGTTGCCGGACACCACCACGCCCGAGTTCAACCCCACGCCCAGCTCCAGCACCAGGGGCCGGCCCTCGCGGCCGTGGGCCACCCACTCGGCCTCCGCCACGGCGCGCAGCTCCGCCACGGCCTCCATCATCATCTTCGCGCATTGCAGGCCCCGGAGCGCGTCGTCCGGACGGCCCACCGGCGCGCCGAAGACGGCCATCAGCCCGTCGCCCAGGAACTTGTCCAGCGTGCCGCCGCAGGTGAGCACCGCGTCCGACAGCCGGCCCAGCACCTGGTTGAGCACCGCCACCACCTGCTCGGGAGGAAGGCTCTCCGCCAGTCCGGTGAAGTTGCGGATGTCCGCGAACAGCACCGTCACCTCGCGCTTCTCACCGGCGAGCACCGCCGCGTCCGCGCTCTTGAGGATCTCCTCCACCACCGCGTCGGACGTGTAGCGCGCGAACAACTTGCGCATGCGCTCCGTCTCGTCCGTGCGGCGCACCACGCTCTCGATGCGAGCCGCCAGCTCGTCCATGGACGCGGACTTGTTCACGTAGTCGTCCGCGCCCGCGCGCAGGCCGCGCACGCGCTCCGCCTCGCGGTCGTTGGCGGTGAGCATGATGACGGGGATGGCGCTGCGAGGGCCCTCCTTCAGCCGCCGGCACAGCTCCACGCCGTCCAGCCCCGGCATCTCCAGGTCGCTCAGCACGATGGCCGCCTGCAGCCGCCCCATGCCCTCCAGCGCCTCGTACGGGTCCTGGAAGCAGAGGACCTCGTAGCCCAGGGCCACCAGCCCCTCCTGCACGAACGCGCACGCCAGGGGGCTGTCGTCCACCACCACCACGCGGCGGCGCCCCTCCGTCGCGGGACGTGGCAGGTCCTGTCGGCCGACGATGCGGTTCTGCACGCCCAGCGCTTCGTAGATCTGCTTGTAGGTGCAGTGGCCCAGCTCGACCAGTATCTCTCCCAGCCGCCGCCCGTCGCGCCGCTGCCGCGCCAGCGCCTCGTCCAGCTGCGCGAGCGTCACGTACTTGAGCCCCACCAGCAGCTCGCCCAGGGGCGGCTGCGCGGGCCCCTTCTCGTGGTTCAAGCCCAGGGCCTCTCCCAATGCGTCCTGAATCTGCTCGCGTGACACGTAGCCCAGGGAGATGAGCGCCTCTCCCACGCGCTGTCCGGTGAGGGCCTGCAGCGCGAGCGCCTCCTGCACCTGCCCCGGCGAGACGACGCCCAGCTTGAGCAGCAAATCACCGAAGAGGGGGTTCGATGCACTCACGCGGAAGCCTCCGTCACACACACCCGAGCGCGGGAGCGTAGCGCAACCCCGGCCGCCGCGAAGCCCTCACCACGTCTTGTCCCTTCCCGCGTCCCCCACCCGACGGGACCGTCGTCCCTTCGGACGCTCCACGGGAGCGGCGCGCGGCGTTCCTGGCCGGCTCGCCGTCAGTGCTCGAACACGCGGCTGAAGGCCATGACGATTTCCAGGATGATCAACGCGACGATCATGATTTCCAGGACGTGCGAGCGGTCGATGTCCACCTCGCCCTTGAGCAGGCCATAGGTCTGCGCGAGCAGCTGTTGCTTGCGCGTGACGGAGGCCTGCCACGCGGGGATGCGCAGGCGGCGCACGGCGCCCTCGTAGACCTTGGCCAGGTAGAAGTCGCCGATGATTTTCAGGCTGTTCTCCACCCGCTCCACGAACTCGTTGAGGTCCACGAGCGTGCCCAGTGTCTCGCGCGCCAGGTTGCGGTACGGGCTGCGGAACAGCGTGAGCCAGCCGGGCTTGCGCGCCTGCACCTCGTCGTGGATGCGCGCGATGTGCTTGTCCAACCGCTCGTCGTAGTAGCGGAACTCCAGGAGCTGCGCGTTGGCGATCTCCAACAGGTCCGGGATGTCGCGCGAGCCGGACGGCTCGTAGACGAACGCGCTGTTCCAGTCGACGACGACCAGGTCGTGGGCGGTGTAGCTGAAGCGCACCTGGGTGACGGCCTCGCGCTCGCGCGGCGCGAGCGGCGCGGCGGTGCTCTCTCCCAGCAGGAGCCGAGCGATGTCCGCGCGCTGGAACAGCTCCTCCGCGGAAGGGTTGCCCTGGATGCGTTCGGCGAAGATGACGGTGTAGCTCTCGCTCTGGTCCCATAGGTGCGGCCCCTGCACGGCGGAGGCGATGGTGCGGCGCACGCCCTCCACCAGCTCCCGCGCCAGGTCCTCCAGGGCATGGCTGTCATAGAGCTCATCCGCGACCTGGGTGAGCGTCTCCCAGGTGGTGCCGGGAGCGACGGGGACGCGCAGGATGATGGACGCGGCGCCGTGGTCGAACAGGCGCGCGGTGGCGTCCACCGTGACAGGACCGTCACGCAGCGCGAGCGGCCTGCGGCCCAGCTCATAGGCGACGGGCGGGTTGGGCAGCTGGATGTACTGGCTGTTCTCGCGAGACAGCTTCAAGCGGCGCGAGTCCTCCGTGAGCGCCTTGCGCGCGCGCTCCAGGTCTATCTCCTCCGCGATGTCGAACGTGCGGTAGCAGAGGACGTGGGCCTGTTCGAAGAGCAGCGTCATTCCGGCGGGCGCGGACATGGTGCGTCAGAGCCTACTCGACGTCCTCCCACAGGACCCTCAGTTCCAGGGGAAGCGCCTCGAATGGTTCCGCGTGGACGGTCTCCGCGTCCCCATATGCTCCTAGCAACAGGTAGTGGCCGCCTTCCAGCCGGAAGACCTCCAGCAGGTGTTCGCGCGGGTCCACCAACCAGATGTGTTTGACGCCCTCCCGGGCATAGATGGGCAGCTTCCGGGCCCGATCCAACCGGAACGTCGACGGGGACATCACCTCGCACAGCCAATCCGGCGCCATCGTGATGCCCACGACGTCGGGCACCTTGGGCATCCGCTCCCGGCGCCAACCCGCGATGTCGGGGACCAGGACGTCCTTGCCCAGGTGCAGCTCCGGTTCGAACAGGAAGAGCCACCCCCCTGGTCCTCCACGGCCCCGGTCGAAGGGACCGTGGAGCTCTCCTTGCAGATGCGACGCCGCGAGTGAATGCCGCGCCGCGGGCCGGGGGCTCGCGTACAGCTCCCCGTTGACGATCTCCCCCACCTGATTCGAGGGGAGCGCTTCCAGGTCGGCGTAGGTGGCGGGCTTTCGGGTCATCTCTGGGACGAACAACCTAGCAGGTAGGGACATGCCCGGACACTCTCATGCCCGTCTGACACGTGTACCCCGGCGGCCGGGAGCCCCGGAAGGGCCCCCGGGCCTGAAACATTTCCGGATGTTTCACTCAGTCGCCGCCGCCCTCGGGCAGCTTGATGCCAATGCCACCCGGGCCCTCGCCATTATCTGGCAGATTGCCAATATGCCCTGGCGTGGGAATGGGGCGGTCTCCCGCCTGACGCTTGTTCTTCTGTTCGTCTTCCGGAAGCTGCGGTTCCTTCCGGGGGCTTTCGTGCTCACCCATGGTGGCTCCTTCGCGCGTTGAGAGGATTTGACCTCTCCCAAGCTAGGGAGCCCGCGCCCCGGCTGGCACCCCGCCCCTGCCGGTCCGCGGAGCATGCGGGGACACGAGCGGGGCGGATGGGGCGCTCAGGCGCCCCGGGGCTTCGCGGGCGGCGTCAGCGTCGTGCGCACGTCCCACAGCTCCGGGAAGAAGCGCAGGTCCAGCGCCTTGCGCAGGAAGCCCACGCCCGACGAGCCGCCCGTGCCCTGCTTGAAGCCGATGATGCGCATCACCGTCATCATGTGCCGGTAGCGCCAGAGCTGGAACCGCTCCTCCGTGTCCACCAGCTTCTCGCACATCTCATACGCGTCCCAGTGCTTCTCGGTGTCCTCGTAGATGCGCCGGAACACCTCCATCACCTGGGGGCTCTTCTCATACGGCTGACGCCAGTCGCGCTCCACGTGGCTTCTGGGAATGTCGTGGCCCATGCGCGACAGGTGGCGCAGGAATTCGTCGTAGATGCCCGGCGACTCCAGCAGGCGGTCCAGCTCCGCGTGCACACCCTGCACGTGCTTGAAGGGCCCCAGCGCCGCGTCATCCTTGTTGCCCAAAAGGAACTCCAGCGCCCGGTACTGGAAGCTCTGGAAGCCTGACGCGTGGCCCAGCGTGTCGCGGAACTCCAGGTACTCGTTGGGCGTGAGCGTCTCCAGCACGCTCCACTGCTCGAAGAGCATCCGTTGGATGTGCGCGACGCGCGCGAAGATCTTGAACGACGGCTCCAGCCGGTCCGCCTGGATGTAACGGATGCAGGCGGACAGCTCGTGGATGAGCAGCTTCATCCACAGCTCGCTCGTCTGGTGCTGGACGATGAACAACAACTCGTCGTGATGGGGAGGCTGGGAACGGGGCACCTGCGCGGACAAAAGGCGGTCCAACTGCAGGTAATCGCCATAAGTCGTCCGGCCCGCGAGGTCCGTGACGATTCCAGGCTCCAGGTCGCGTTTGTTCATGGCCCGGGCACTCATGCACACCAACCCCCTCGCGGCGCAAGCACATCCTCCGCGCGGTCAATCCTGCCACGTGCTTCCAGACGGAAGGGCGTGGTCCACCTATATGCCCGGGCCGGGGCGACTGATACTGCTACTGCGGAAGAACTTAAGCGTTCTTCTGAGCGGCTTCCGCGAGCGCCTTGGAGGCGGCGCGGCCACGGGGCAGCTTGATGTCCTCCACGCTGTTGGGGTTGGCGTAGTCGGACCACGCGGAAGGACGGCGGTTGGTCTTCTCCAGCATCCGCAGCTTCTGGTAGTGCGCCGCGCAGTAGCCCTTGGTGCGGCTGGGCTTGCCGCAGCCCATGATGGCGCACTCACGGGCGCCGCCTTCCACCACCGCCGGCTTGCGGCCCCGGCGCTTGCCACCCGCCGCCGCCACCGGCGCGCTCACCGACGGACGACCCGCCGGACGACCCACGGGACGACGACCGGGCTTGCCGGCCGCGGGCGCGTTCGCGCCGAAGAGGGGGCCCACCACCTGAGCCAGGGGCGCCAGACGCTCGGCCACGCTGCGCAGCGCATCCAGGTCCGCCGTGCCCGACTCCAGACGAGACACCACGTCGCGCAGGGGCTTGAGCTGCACTTCAATCTCGTTGCGAATCATCTCGCGGAACGCCTTGTCAACTGACATTTCGACCAATCCTCGGTTTAAGGGGGGAGCATTGCCTTGGCGTGAACCGGCACGCCGAAGTACCAATACCTTCCAGAAAGGCAATTGTCGAAGGAAGCGATAAAAAGTTGTGACGCCACTGCGTATCAGCAGGCGAGAAAGGCCCGGGAAATGGGTCTCGGCGACGCTTTCAGGCGCTTCTCACGCATCCCAATGCAGGGGTTCCAACAACGCTCCACGACCCGGGGCCGGGGGGTGCTGCGAGCGATCCAGCAGTTCCTCGTACGTGAGTGCGAGGTCGTGTCCCAGTTCCTCCAATTCCTCCGCGTCTAGAGACGCGGACAGGCGGGGGAGCACCCCATGTTCGGTGGCCTGCACATGCGCCACGACCTGATCCTCCAGCGTGAAAAGGCGCGCCTGCCACTCGACGCCGCGAGGCGTCAGCTCCTGCAATTCCTCCATCAGCTCACGCAGGGTGAGGTGGTCCTCGGCCTCTTCGCGGGCGCGGGCGCGGCCCTCCACGCGTGTCAGCAGCGGATGGACGCAGCGCTCCTCCAGGCGGGAGTGCAGGCGCAGGAGGCGGGCCAGGGCCTCCTGACCGTGAGTCATTTCCTCCGCTTCCGCCTCCGAAGCCAGCCGCTCCAGCAGCTCCTCCAGCTCGCGATGTTGATGCAGGAGGATGTCGAATGGGCCGGCCATACCCCCAAGCATCAGCACGGCTCCGGGGGCAGACAACCGCACCCATCCCCCCGCCGGGAAAGGCAGCCTGCTGGCGTGCATGCCCTTTTCCGGTGATTGCGGCGGTTGAGCCCCTGCCCGGCCGCCTGGTGTCAGGGTGCCGGCTTGCGAGGGCGGCTGCATCTTGGCTCCACCGTGGAAAACCCACTCACCAGCGTCCGGCAAGCCGTGTTCCGTTTCGCGGAGGGCGGCGCCGCCCTGTCCGCGCGCTATCACCGCGCCCGGCTGGTGGGAGCTGAACATTTGCCCAGACATGGGCCGCTGCTGCTCGTGGGCAATCACGGTGTCTGGGGATACGAGACCCCCGCCTTCTTCCACCTCCTGCACCGGGCCACGGGGCGCTATCCGTTGGGGCTGGCGGAGCGGGGGTTCTTCAAGATTCCCCTCGTGCGCACGGTGTTGCCCTGGCTGGGCGGGGTGGAGGGGACGCGGGAGAACGCGCTCCGGTCGCTCCAGGAGGGGCAGCTGGTCGTCTGTTATCCGGGCGGCGCGCGGGAGACCTTCAAACGCAGTCAGGGCCGCTACCAGCTCCGGTGGGAGAGCGCGCTGGGCTTCGTCCGGCTGGCCATGCAGGCCGGGGTGCCGGTGGTGCCCTTCGCCGGCTTCGGGGTGGATGACACCTTCTTCTGGCCTCCGGACGAGGACCGGTGGTGTGTGCGCCTGGCCGCGGAGGACAAATACCGCATGCCGTTGGTGATGGGATTGGGGCCCCTGCCGCTGCCAGTTCAATTAACCTTCGCCGTGGGTGAACCCCATGAACCGCCGCCGTCGGGTGCGTCGGAGTCACGCGTGCGGGCCTTCCGCGACCGCGTGGCCGCCAGCGTCCGGCGCCTGCTGCTGAGGGCCTGCCATGCTTGAGACCGCCTCCACTCCCGTCC
>NZ_RAWR01000278.1:0-11737 GCF_003986945.1 Corallococcus sp. AB018
CGTCGGCAGCGTCAGATGTGTACAAGAGACAGGGTGGGCAGGGCACCGCGCCGCCCATCTATACGCCGCGCGAGGTGATGAAGCTGCCGGTGCTGCTGTCCGGCAAGCCGGAGTATCCGCGCCGCGCCCGCGAGGATGGAATCACCGGCGTGGTGATGGTGATGGTCGTGATTGGCACGGACGGCGCGGTGGAGCCGGGCTCGCCGCGCATCCATCGCTCGGTGCCGGGCCTGGACGAGGCCGCGCTCGAGTCCGTGTCGGGCTGGCGCTTCTCGCCGGCCCTGGGACACGGCGGCGCGCCCGTGCGCGTGAAGGTCGTGATCCCGGTGAAGTTCGCCCTGAGGTAGTTCCTTCGCGGTCCCGTAGAAGCCTTCATGAATCCCAAGCTCCGCTCGATTCTCTTCTGGATCCACCTGATCTGCGGCCTCATCGTGGGGCTCGTCGTCGGGGTGATGTCTTTCACGGGCGCGGCGATCGCGTTCGAGTCGCAGATCATCGAATGGGCGGACCGTGACGCCCGTCACGTGACGCCTCCCGCGGAGGGGGCTCCCAAGCTGACGCTGGAGGAGATGCTCGCGAAGGTGAAGGAGGCGAAGCCCGCCGTGCCGCCCTCCGGAGTGACGGTGTACCCCGGGGCGGAGAGCGTGGTGTCGGTGGCCCTGGGCCGCGGCGCCACGGTCTACGTCAATCCCTACACCGGTGAAGTCCGCGAGCCGGGCGCTCAGGGCTGGCGGTCGTTCTTCCACACGATGGAGGATCTGCACCGCTGGCTCGCGGCGTCCGGCGACAACCGCGCCGTGGGCAAGGCCATCACCGGCGTGGCCAACCTGGCGTTCCTGTTCCTGGGCCTCACGGGCCTGTTCCTGTGGTGGCCGCGCAAGTGGAACCTGCGCGCCATGCGGCCCATCCTGTGGTTCCGCCGCGGGCTCAAGGGCAAGGCGCGCGACTTCAACTGGCACAACGTGATCGGCTTCTGGTCGCTGCCCGTGCTGGTGGTGCTGACCACGTCCGGCGCGGTCATCTCCTATAAGTGGGCGTCGAACCTGGTCTTCACGCTCACCGGCAACGAGCCGCCCGCCGCGCAGGGACCCATGGCCGCGGCGCCCGTCGTCGTTCCCACGCCCGCGCCAGGGACGCAGCCCCAGCCGCTGGATGCGCAGTTCGCGGCGGTGATGAAGCAGTCCAACGCCTGGGAGACCATCACCCTGCGCCTGGCCACGCCTCCGGGCGCTGGCGCCCCCGGCGGCCGTCCCGAAGGCGCCCCGCGAGGCGAGGGTGGCCAGCGTGGCGAAGGTGCCCAGCGCGGTGAGGGTGGTCCTCGCGGCGAGGGTGGTCCTCGCGGCGAAGGCCGTGCGGAAGGTCGCGGTGGTCCGAAGGGCCCGCAGGCCAGCGCCTTCACCGTCCGCGAGCAGGAGCGCTGGCCGCTCTTCGCCAACAACACGGTGTCGCTGGATCCGTTCACGGCCCAGACGCTGAAGACGGAGACGTACGCGGACTTCAACAGCGGCCGGAAGGTGCGCACGTGGCTGCGCTTCCTGCACACCGGCGAGGCGCTCGGGTGGGTGGGCCAGCTCATCGCGGCGCTCGCGTCCTTCGGCGCCGTGTTCCTCGTCTACACCGGCTATGCGCTCTCCTGGCGCCGCTTCGTCCCTCGCCGGAAGACGCAGGCCGTGGCGCCCCCGGCCCCGGTGGCACCGCCCGCGGAAACGAATATAAACGCCGCCTGATGTGACAATTCAGTAAACCCAGACAGCCCTGAGGCCCGGACCGCGAGAGTGGATCCGGGCCGCATCGTTTTCACTCGGCGGCGTGTGGCATTCGGCTGGCTGATGCAAGGCAGTGCCGTTGCGATCGCCTGTCTTTGGAAATCAGGGTGTTGACGGGAAGAAATTTCTTGTAACGCGAATCAGGGTCCTGCATATGAGAATCATTCTCATTTAGGCAGTGCCTCCCATTCCGAGGGGATTCGTGTCCACAGCCAAGCCCGGTCGTACTGGTATCCGCTCTTCCAATGGCAACCCTGGAGGCGTGCGCGGCACGCTCTGGCCCTGGGGGCCCGCTGCCGTGGGTCTCGCCTCCGCGCTGGCCGCGGGTGGCGCGGTGGCGCAGGAGACGCCGGTGACGGGTGAGACGTCCGCGCCGGTGCAGGAGTCCCGGCCGGCGGAGACCCCCCGGGTGGGCCAGGATGCCCCGGCCCCGGAGCGCACCCCGGAGTCCGCGCCCACGGGCGCGCCGGAGGCGGAGGCCGGTCAGGACGACGCGTACGTCCTGCCGGAAGTGTCCGTGGAGGGCGAGACGGAGAAGTACAACGTCACCGAGCCCAGCCTGGCCCGGCTGCCGCGGCCGCTGGTGGACACGCCGCAGACCATCACGGTGGTGCCCGAGCGCGTGATGGAGGAGCAGCAGGCGATGACGCTGCGCGACGCGCTTCGCAACGTGTCCGGCATCACGGTGACGGCGGGCGAGGGTGGCCGCCAGGGTGACTCCTTCTCGCTGCGCGGCTTCTCCGCCCAGACGGACACGCTGCGCGACGGCGTGCGGGACCTGGGCTGGTTCACCCGCGACACGTTCAACCTGGAGGGCGTGGAGGTCTACTTCGGCCCGTCGTCGGTGCTGTTCGGCCGTGGCTCGACGGGCGGCGCCATCAACCTGGTGACGAAGAAGGCGCGCAAGGGCTCCTTCACGGACCTGCGCCTGTCCGGCGGCACGGCGCCGATTGGCCGCATCGAGGCGGACGTCAACCAGGAGCTCTCCGACAGCGTGCAGTTCCGCGTGAGCGCCGTGGGGCAGCTGGCGGGCGTCGCGGGCCGCGACGTCGTGAAGGAGAACCGCGCGGGCATCGCGCCGTCCGCGCGCTTCCAGCTGGCGGACAAGGTCGCCCTGGAAGTGGACTACTTCTACCAGCACGAGGACAGCGTGCCGGACTACGGCCAGCCGTACTTCAACGGCTACCCCGTGGGCGTCACCCTGGACGTGCCCCGTGAGAACTTCTACGGCGTGAAGGACAGCGACGCGGAGCTCGTCAACGTCCACATCGGCTCGGCGCGCCTGCTGGCGGACCTGGGCAACACCTTCCGCCTGACGAACACGCTGCGCTACGGCGGCGTGGACCGCTTCGCCCGGCCCACCGCGCCGCGTGGCCTGACGCCGGCCACGGACCCCACCACCATCGGACGCCAGCGCTTCGAGACGTCCACGGACAACACCTACTTCGCGGACCAGCTGGACGTGCGCGGCGTGTTCAACACGGGCTTCCTCAAGCACACCGCCAACTTCGGCCTGGACGTGTCCCGCGAGCAGCGTGAGCTGGGCCGCGTCAACCTCACCACGGCCAGCGGCAACCTGCCCGCGGACCTGTTCGAGCCGGACAACAGCCCGGACCTGTCCGGCGTGAACCGCGTCCCGGGCGCCACCAACTACAGCCGCCAGTGGAACCTGGGCGCGTACGCGTCGGATCAGATCCAGATCGGCAAGTACGTGGAGGTCCTGGGCACCCTGCGCCTGGACAACCTGCACAGCGACTACGAGACCCAGGCCGCGAACGGTGACGTGGCCGCCTTCGAGCAGGAGAACAGCCTGTTCAACTGGCGCGTGGGCCTGGTGCTCCACCCGGCGGAGAACACCAGCGTCTACGGCATGTACGGCACGTCCCAGAACCCGAGCGCGGAGCTGGCCACGCTGGCCAACGACACCGTCACGCTGGATCCGGAGAAGAACGAGACCTTCGAGGTCGGCGCCAAGGCGGACCTCATCGCGGAGCGCCTGAGCGTCAACGCCGCGCTCTTCCGCACCAACAAGCTGAACGCGCGCGTGCCGAACTCGGATCCGGACGGCCCGCCCACCGTGCTGGAGGGCAAGCAGCGGGTGCAGGGCTACGCGCTCGGCATCGCGGGTTCGCCGGTGCGCCGCTGGAACGTGTTCGCCAACTACACGTTCCTGGACGCGAGCATCCGCGAGCACAGCAATGAGTTCCTGGTGGGCCAGCGCCTGGTGAACACGCCCAAGCGCAGCTTCTCGCTGTGGACCACGTACGCCATCCTGGACAACCTGTCCGTGGGCGGCGGCGCCACCTACCAGGACGTGGCCCCGGTGAACAACCCGGCCAACGCGACGGTGCTGCTCACCAAGGTCCCCAACTTCTGGCGCTTCGACGCGTTCGCCTCGTACTCCATCAAGAAGGTGGACCTGCAGCTCAACGTCTACAACCTGACCGACAAGCTCTACTACGACTCGTACTACGGCGGTCAGGCCGTGCCGGCGGACGGTGTTTCGGCGCTGCTCTCAGCGCACGTGCGGTTCTAGTCGCGCGCAATTCCCGCCGGGCGTAGGAGGACGTTCATCATGATGGTGCACATCCCGCAGGTGCTCACGCCCGAGCAGGTGGCCCACTGCCGCGCCGTCTTCGACAAGGCGGCGTGGGAGGACGGCCGGACCACCGCCGGCAAGCAGTCCATGCAGGTGAAGAAGAACCTCCAGCTGCCCGAAGGCAGCCCCGCTGCCCGGGAGCTGGGGGACCTGGTGCTGGCCGGCCTGGAGAAGAGCCCGCTGTTCATCTCCGCCGTGCTGCCCCAGCGCGTCTTCCCTCCGCTGTTCAACCGCTACGAGTCCGGCATGGACTTCGGCTCGCACGTGGACAACGCCATCCGGCCCATCCTGGGCACGAACCAGCGCATCCGCACGGACGTGTCCGCCACGCTCTTCCTGAGCGACCCGGACAGCTACGACGGTGGTGAGCTGGTGGTGGAGGACACCTACGGCAACCACGCGGCGAAGCTGCCCGCGGGGGACCTCATCGTCTACCCGTCCACCAGCCTGCACCACGTCACGCCGGTGACGCGCGGCGTGCGGCTGGCGTCGTTCTTCTGGATCCAGAGCATGATCCGCGACGCGGGGCAGCGCTCGCTGCTCTTCGACATGGACACGTCCATCATGCAGCTCACCCGCGAGGTGCCCAAGAGCCCCGCGCTGGTGATGCTCACGGGCGTGTACCACAACCTCCTGCGCCAGTGGGCGGAGCCCTGAGCCGCGTCGGAGCCGTTACTCCGGGCTGACGTGCAGGGTGAGCACCGGACACGCGGCGCGGCCCACCACCTTCTGCGCCACGCTGCCCAGCAGCATGCGGGTGAGCCCCTTGCGCTGGTGCGTGCCCATCACGATGAGGTCGTACTTCCCGCGCTCGGCCTCCTCCAGCACCACGTTGCCCGCCTCGCCAATCACCACGCGGTGGGACAGGGCGACAGGCGCGGTGCCGTCCACCTTGCGCAGCAGGGATTCCAGTTCCTTGCCCGCGGTGTCGCGCGCCATCGCCTCCAGCGAGGTTGCGTCCCAGCCGGGCGAGGCCACCAGCAGGTCCGGCGCCACGTACTGCGGCGGCTCCCAGGCGTGCAGGACGTCCACCGTCGCGCCGAAGGGGCGGGCGAGTTGCAGCGCGTAGTCCACGACGGACCGGGAACCGTCCTTCAGGTCCACCGGCACGAGGATGCGTGAAGGGCCAGCCATGGGTGTCCTCCTGTGGGAACAATGAACGGTTAATGCCCGACCGCCTCCAGGGCAAGGGGGCGTGCAGGGAGAGCCGAGCAGCGGGGCGGGCACGCAGGGCCATCCGCGCATGGACACCTTCCTGTCCGAGGTCCTGCCCCCCTATGCGCCCTCCCATCGACAACGGTACCGTGCTCATCATCGGCGCAGCTGGCGGCATCGGCCGCGAGCTTGCCCGGCTGCTCTCCCCCCGGGTCAGGACCCTGGTGCTCGTCGCGCGCGACGTGGACGACCTGGGGAGCCTGCGGGAGGAGCTGCTCGTCCGGAACCCCACCCTGGGGGTGATGATCCGCGCGTGCCGGCTGGATGATCCGCGCGCCGTGGACGCGCTGTTCGAGCACCTGGAGCGCCACTACGTCCGCGTGGACGTGCTCATCAACAACGCGGACCATTCCTCCAGCGGCCTGTACGCGGAGGAGCGCTGGAAGCGCATCGAGGAACTGGTGCATGCGAATGTGCTGGCCCCGGCCATGATCACCCACCGCCTGCTGGGCCCCATGCTGGAGCGCGGGCGGGGCGGCATCCTCACGGTGGGCTCGGGCGCGGCGCGCCTGTTCCTCCCGGGGGCAGTGGCGTTCTCCGCCACGCAGCGCTTCCTGGACGGCTTCAGTGAGTCGCTGCGCCTGGAGCTGAAGGACGCGGGCATCCCCGTCACCTTCGTGGCCCCCGGCCCGCTGGCGCTGGAGCCGCACCTGGACGGAGAGGTGACGCCGTTCTTCGAGCTGTCCCTGCGCCAGTGCGCCCGCGAGGCCCTGGAGGGCTTCGAGCGGGGCGAGGCGCTGGTGTACCCCGGCCTGGGGCACCGCTGGGTGATGCGGCTGCTGCGCTTCCTGCCGCGCTCCTTCAAGCGGGGCCTGGGGCGGCTGGCGCTGGGCGGCCTCAAGCGGACGCTGCTCCTGAAGCCGACCGGGCCCACCGGAACGGATGCGCCCCCCCAGCCGGTGCTGCTGGCCAGAGGGGAGCCTTCGTCCGCGACGTAGACGACGGGCGACTACAGGCCGATTTCGGCCAGACGCGCCTTCACGCGCGTGGCCTTCACGCCGGTGTTGGCCGTGCCGCGGCCCTGCGAGTTGCCGCCGACGCCGATGTGGTGCAGCGCCACCACCTGGTTCGTGGACGTGGAGATGACGGGCGAGCCGGACGAGCCGCCCAGCGTGTCCGCGTCGTAGGAGATGTCCGTGGTGCTGTAGTTGCCGTTGAGCACCTTGCCCGGCGAGGACTTCTTCGTCGGCACGCAGGACGACGTCGTGTAGTAGTCGCAGTTCTGGTTCACGACGTACACGGTGGCGTTCGTCGCCGCGTTGGCGGTGGCGACGGTGAGGAAGCCGTACACCTGGCCGGGCAGCTGGCCGTTGACGGCCGAGCAGCGCAGCGCCGTCATGTCGTCACCGCTCCACGTCTTGATGAACGTGGCGCACGGGTACCAGACGCGCGAAGCGGACGCGACGCCGTCCTCGTAGTTGAACGACACGCGCGCGCCCACCGCTTCCGACGCGCTGCCCACGCAGTGGTTGTTGGTGATGATGACGTCGTTGGAGACGAGCCACGCCGTGCAGCGGCTTCCCACCGCCGGGATGGAGAGGTAGCCCACCGCCAGGGACTTGGTGCGCTGCGTGCCCGTGAGGGACGTGGCGCTCACCCAGTTCAGCGAGCCCACGATGACGTTGGACTCCTGCGACGCGAGCGGCTCCGCGTCCGGCACGTCCATGGGCTCCACGGAACCACACGCCGTCAGGCCCATCACCAGCATCGCACCCACGAGCTTCTTCGCGGCCATCACTGAATCTCCCCCCGCGCGGCATTGCGCGGCGCGGGGGGCCTACGCACGCCCCGTGCCATGGCGCCCGTCAGAGGGAGCCCGGCGTCACGCCCCCGTGACAGTGGTGCGTGGATGCTCCGTGCAATCCGGTTGCGTTTGTAAAGAAACGTCACAATCCGCGGCGAATCCCCAGCCATCCCGGGAACTTGCGTGATTTTCCGGGAGTGCCGTTTTCACGGACATGCGGGGTGCGCCCCTGTCCCAGGCGGAGACAGGGGCGGGGAGGGCGGAATTCTTCAGCCGATGATCATGTCCTCGCGCTCGAGGGTGCCTTCCTCGAAGCGGCGGAGGTTGAAGCGGGTGAAGAGCTCGTCGGAGTCGCCGGAGGTCATCCACCGGGCCATCCGCTCCGCGACGGCGGGGGCCATCATGAAGCCGTGGCCCACGAAGCCGGACAGCTGCAGCAGGTTGTCCATGCCGGGGGTGCGCCCGAGGATGGGGTTGTTGTCTGGGGTGACGTCGTAGAGCCCGCCCCACTGGCGCAGCACCTTCACCTGGCCCACGTGCGGCAGCTGCTCCGTGAGGGCCTGGGCGAAGCGGGCCACGAAGCGCAGGGTGCTGCCCATGTTGGGGCCGGCGGGCTCCTTGGGGTCGCCCATGCCGCCCACGATTTCACCGCGCATGGACTGGCTGAAGTACAGGCCCGTGTCGAGCACCGACACCAGCGGCGACAGGAAGGGCTTGAGCGGTTCGGTGCTGAGGATTTCGTGGCGGTGCGGCTCGTTGGGCAGCGTCACGTCCGCCAGCTTCGCGACCTGCGGGCTCCACGCGCCGGAGGCGAGCACCACGGTGTCGCAGGCGATGTCGCCCCGGTCCGTCTTCACCTTGCGCACCTGGCCGTTGCTCGTCTCGAAGCCGGTGACGTTGGTGTACGTCTCCACCTTCACGCCGCGCTTCACGCAGCCCTGCGCGTAGCCCCACAGGAAGGCCCAGGGGAAGATGACGCCGTCCTCCGGGTTGTAGGCCGCCGTCACGCAGTCCTTCATCGTGAGGTCCGGGACGATCTGCCGCGCCTCGTCCGCGGTGATGATGCGCGTGGGCACGCCGTACTTGTTGTGCAGGGCGGCGTTGCGATCCAGGCGGTACGCGGTGTCCTTGCGCTTGGCCAGGAACAGGTAGCCACCCTGGCGCAGCCACACGTTGACGCCCAGGTCGCGCGCGAAGCCCTTCATCAGGTCGATGGAGCGCTTGGCCAGTTCAATCAGCGCCGGGGTGCCCCACTGCATGCGCACGCCACCGCCGTTGCGGCCGGACGCGCCCGCGCACAGGTAGCCGCGCTCCAGCACGACGACGTCCGTCTCACCGCGCAGGGCCAGGTTGTACGCCAGCGACAGGCCCATGATGCCGCCGCCGATGATGACCACCTTCGCCTTCTGGGGCACCGGCCCTTCCGGGCGCAGCGCGGACGGGAAGTGCTCCAGTTCCTGGGGCACGCCGCCCACGGGCGGGACGGACTCGTCCACGGGAGCGCTGCCGAGCACGCGCAGCTCCGTGGGGTACAGCGGCGGGCGCGGCGTGAAGGGCACCACGCCCTCCGGCTTGAGCGCCGGGGCCTTCTGCTTGAGCAGTGCGGCCACCGCGGCGTGGCAGCTCTTGCCCTGGCAGATGCCGGTGCCGAAGCCCGTGTAGCGCTTCACCGACTCCACGTCGTGGTAGCCGCGCTCGATGGCGTGCTCCACGTCCGTGACGGTGACGTCCTCGCAGGTGCAGACGAGCGCCTTGCTCATGACAGCCCTCCCAGCAGCGCCTGCGCCGCGCGCGCGCCCATGGCCGCGGCGTCCTTTGCCGTGCCGACCTTCGCCACGTCGCCCGCGACGAACACGTCCGCCGCCTGCGTGCGCCCGTCCGCGTCCGCATCCACGCGGAAGTGGCCCGCGTCCGGGTCGAACTCCACCTTCGCGCCGCCCTGGCGCGCCAGCTCGAAGCCCGGCGTCACCGGCACGGACACCACCACCGCGTCGCACGACACCTTCTGCTTGCGCCCGCCCTGGGGCGTGAAGCTCAGCGCCGTCACGCCTCGCAGGCCGTGGGCCTTGAGCCCGTCACCAATGACGGCCTTCGGGTGCGCGTTCGCGGGCAGCGGGCCCTTCAGGTCCACCACCGCCACCACCTCCACGCCGCGCTGGGTGAACAGGTGCGCCAGCGCGTGCAGCTCCGGGCCGTGGCCCACCAGCGTCGCCACCTGGGGCGCCACGTCGTGCTTGCGCAGGAGCAGGCTGGCCGCGCGGCCCGCGATGACGCCGGGCAGGTCGTTGTTCTCGAAGGGGAGGGTGGGGGGATGGCCGCCCACCGTGAGCAGGAAGCGCTTCGCGTAGACCTTGAGCAGCCGCAGGTTCGCCGCTTCTTGCGACGCCACCGCCAGGTAACGCCCGTGCTCGTCGTCATACAGGCCAATGACGGTGGCGTTGCGCACCACGCTGCCCTGCGGGAACGCGGTGGCCTCCGGCACGAAGGGCGCGTTCTCCTCCGGGGCGCCGTGGGCCAGCCGTCCGCCCAGGTTCGCGTCGCGCTCGAAGAGCAGGAAGGGCACGCCCTGTCCGGCGAGCACCCGCGCCGCCTCCAGGCCCGCCGCGCCGCCGCCCACCACCGCGACGGAGGTGTGGAAGGTGCGAGGGGGCAGGGGCTCCGGGCCCGCTGCCTTGGGCAACAGGCCCAGGCCGGCCAGCTGCCGGGCCACGCGCGCCATCACGTCCTCCGCCACCGGCACGCCCGCGAACATCTCGTGATGGTCCAGGCGCTTGGGGAAGAACCAGTCGATGGTCTCGAAGATGTCCACCTTCGCGGACGGGTACGCGTTCTGCCGCTCCAGCCGCATGCCCTCCTTCGCGGGGGTGCGGCACGTGTAGACGTTGGGCAGCCCGTCCACGCGCATGAGGCAGTGCGAGCAGGCCGCGGCGAAGCAGTACGGCCCGCGCGGGCGGTGGTACTTCACGGAGCGGGAGAGGACGTTCTCGCCCGCGGCGATGAGGGAGCACGCCACCGGCTCGCCTTCGATGGCGGGGATGCTCTCGCCCTCGAGGTCCACGGTGATGGCCCTGCCGCGCGGGGTTGCGTCTGGGAGGCGTCGCATGGGTGCCGCGCAAAATGGCGCACCCGACGGAGCCGGTCAAAGCCTGTCAGCGGCCGCCCGCCCACCGTCAACACCCCGTGACGACAGCGCAGGTGATGGCGCGCGAGCCCGGCACTTGTTGGAGAAGGAAAAGCCCCACTCCCGGTGCGCTTGGGAGCGGGGCTTCATGATGCGGTGTGGCAATCCGGGGGGCCGTCAGGCCGGGTGCGTCAAACCGGGTGCTCGCTCCGGGGGAAGATGGGCTCCGGCATGCCCCGGCCGCGGTAGCCGAACCGGGTGCGGATGACCGCGCCGAAGGCCAGCGGGTTGAGGATGAGGTTGAGCAGCACGCCCACCACCGGGATGTGGCTGATGAGCAGGATGAGGCCCAGGCCCAGGGCGAGCACCACCGCCTGCGTCTTGCGGCCGCGCATCACCGGCAACCGCGTGCCCACCTCGCTGGCGATGGCCGCGTAGCCCAACGCCGTGCCCAGCATGGAGGCGACCAGGAGGGCGAACGCCACCGGGATGCCGATGAGCGTGATGCACAGGACGATGGTCAGCGGGATGAGGGCCAGCGCGCCCACGATGCCCACCCAGAAGTTGCGGGCGGGGTTGGCGCGGATCTCATCGCCCAGCTCCTTCATGCGCGCCGGGAAGAACATCTGCCCCAGGAAGCCCAGGCCGAAGAGGAGCGCGAACTGGAGGATGAAGGACGCAAGGCCCCCGCCGCGGCCGTCGTGGTCGTCATCGTCGTCGTGGTCCACCGACGCGTCGTGGTTCTGCCCGTCCTGCATGCCGCGCTTGATCTCACCGGCCACCATGCGGCCCAGGCCCGCGCCGCCGAAGGACTCCAGGCTGCCCTCCACGATGGCGCCGTCCGCCTTCTGCACCTGCCCGCCAAAGGCGGACACGTCGCCCTCCACCTGCGCGTTGGGCCCCAGGATGACGTTGCCGCCGAAGGCGTGCGCGTCTCCCTCCACGTGGCCCTGGATCTCCAGGTTGCCGCCGAAGGCGACCGCGTCGTCCTCCACGGTGCCCTTCACGATGAGGTTGCCGCCGTACACGACGGCGCTCTCCACGGACTCGCCCTCCTTCACCTCCAGGTTCTGTCCGCGCGCCACCACGTCCCGGGCGCCGCGCTTGCCCTTCTTGTGCTTGAAGCTGTCGCGGAAGCTGCGGATCTCCTCGCGGATGCGCTGCTTGGCGGCCTCGGCCTCTTCCTTCGCGGCCTGCTTGGCCTCATCGCGAGCGCGCCTCGCCTCCTCACGGGCCTCCTCACGTGCCTCGCGGGCCTCCTCCGGCGTCGCGTCCTCGTCCAGGGTGGGCGG
>NZ_RAWR01000279.1:0-11693 GCF_003986945.1 Corallococcus sp. AB018
AGCCCGTCCGGGTGGCGGGCATCACGGTGGCGGGAGATGTGGCCACGGGCCGCGAGGCGGGGTTGTCCCGGCTCATGAAGGGCGAGGCCTTCGCCGATGAGGACTGGCGAGCCTTCGCCGATGCCTCGCGCGCGGTGAACGAGGAACTGCTGCGACTGTCGGAGCGGGAGGCCGTGAAGGGAGCGAAGCTCCTCCTCTGGTCCGAGGGCAACGCGGTGGTGCTGGCCTCGGAGCTGGAAGCGCTCATCGCACGGGGGAGCGCGCTGGCTCGCGAGCGGGGCGTGTGGCTCGGCATGTCGGTGGCGAGCATGACGCCCGAGGCGGAGCGGATGCTGCGCAACGAGCTCATCCTGGTGGGACCGGATGGCGCGGTGGCATGGCGCTACGTGAAGTCCCGGCCGGTGCCGGGATGGGAGGCGGAACACTCCATCCCGGGCAGCGCGGAGCCGGCGGTGAGCCAGGCTCCCGGCGTGGGAGTCCTGGGAGGCGCCATCTGCTTCGACGGAGACTTCCCGGCGGTGTTCGCCAGCGCCTCGGAGCGGGGGCTCGAACTGCTCCTGCTGCCGTCGAGCGACTGGAAGGGCATCAGCCCACTGCACACGCGGCAGGCGGTGTTCCGCGCGGTGGAGCAGGGCTTCAGCATGGTTCGGCAGGTGAATCAGGGACTGTCAGTGGCGGTGGACGGCTACGGGCGCGTGTATGGCGAACTGGACCACTTCACGGCGGAGGAGCGCGTGCTGCGCGCGGAGCTGCCGGTGGGCCGGGTGCCCACGCTCTACGCGCGAATCGGAGACTCGGTGGGACTGCTCTCCGGACTGGCCGCGCTGGGCTGGGTGCTCCAGGCCTCCGTCCATGGGCTCATCGCGCGGCGGCGAAGCGCGAACAACGCCGCCGGCATGGGTGACAAGGGTCAGGCTCTGGGCCCATGAGGACGCTTGGGGGCCGCCTCCTCCGTCTTCGGGGGGAGGACGTCCTCCCGCGGAGGCTCGGTCACCTTGCCGCTTCCGCGCTGGCGCTCCTCGACGAGTGCCATCTGCATCTGCTGAAGCGCCGTGAGCCGTGGCTTCGCGGTGCTTCGGGGCTCTTCCTTGAGGGCCCGCTCCAACTCGACGACCGTGCCGAGCTGGTCATAGACATCTGTCTGTCCGTGAAGGAAGGAGTCCGCCCCGAATACGCCCTTGAAGCAGGGGATGACATGTCCCTGTCTTCCGAGCGCAGCCGTCACCTCGCCCATCAGCAGGCGCGCCGCTTCCTCCGTCCGCACGAGGGACTCGGCCTCCACCTCGGAGCCCTGTTCGGCCAGGGCAGTCCCCAGGCGGCTCTTCGTCACGATGCTCTCCACGTCGCGCAGTGTCTTGGAGAGATCCTCCGCCCCCTTGCTGCTCTCCACGAGCAGGAGGTTCAGGTAGAGCGCGCCAATCACAGGCGCTCCCTTCCATACCTGGAGGCCGCCATCCCCGAAGCGGATCTCCCTGCCGGCTCCGTCCTGACGGAAGACGCCCTTCGTCGGCTCCGCGGCCGAGGCAAGGAGCGATGGAGTCCGGCCCGAGAGGTCCCAGGCGAGCCCGACAAGGTAGAGGTCGTCGGACGCCTGTCTCAGCAACGTGAAGTCGAAGGACGGGGTGATGCTCACTCGGCGCAGCCGCACCGAGACCTCCTCGCGAGTCGAACGAAGCCCCATCCGCAATGCGTCATGCGCCGCCTCCACGCCCGATGACGTGATGCGCAGGGGGACCTCGGTGAATGGATCATTCCCGCGGACCACCTGGATGAGCGGCGGCGTCCGCTCCGCACGGCCCGGACGCGCCCTTCGCTTGCCCGGCTTCTCCTCCTCGAAGTCCTCCCGGGTCGCTTCCTCCGGAGGAATGAGGGCGGCATCCAGCAGGGCCCAGCAGTCCGTCGCCAGGGGGCGCTCCCGGTCGAAGAAGGTCCACGGAAGGAAGCCGTAGCCGTCCAGTCCCCATTTGGGGCTCCAGCTGTTCTTGAAGAGCACGTGGGAGTCGCTGTAGCCCACCGCGAGGACGGCGTGACCTCCCTCCACGGCCTCCTGCGGTGCTGGGTACGGGATGATCCCGCTCGTCTTCACCTCCGGCGAGAACATCGAGCTGAAGCAGGTGAAGCCGAAGGCGAACGGCAACCCCGCGTTCAGCGCGCTCTTCAAATGCCCGATCTTCTCTTCCAGGCGGAAGTACTGGATGGCCCGGAAGTTCTGCGCGAAGGCATACTGGAAGGCCTGCGGCTCGCGGTCGAAGTCGCTCTCCTTGTAGGGCCAGTATTCCTCTGGCGGCACGCCGAAGAGGCGCAGCGCGCGAATCGTGCTGCGGATGAAGGCCCCCGTGTCGCCCCGGCCGTCCCACCCCAGAAGCCGCCGGGTCGCCCGGTAGAGGAAGAAGCGCGAGGCCTCCACGTTCTCGCCTGTCATCCGGCGCTGGAAGTACTCATACAGGCCCACCACCGCGTTCGCCGTGCAGGAGCCAATCTGTCCCTGGTCCTCGACCGCGGAGCACCACTTGCGCAGGTCCACCCGCAGCGGGCCCACCGACGTAGCGCCCGCCGCCGCCCCCACCGCACCCTTTGGTGACAGCCGGGGCATGACCGCGGACAGGGAGCGCTTCACCTCCGGCGCCCGCACCGTCAGGTCGCGGGGATCGAGCGGATCCGGCAACCAGCCCAGTCTTGGAATCTTGTAGCTCATGGGGTCCCTCCAATGGTCCAAGCTCAAACCTGGAGCGCCCGCGTTCCGAGGCAAGGCCCCCATCGTCGATCTCGAAATCCACTCAGGCCTTGCCGACCCTCTCTTCCCTGCGTCGGGGTGGGACGCGCTCGGTGTGCATCGTCGTGATCGGTCCGTCCCGGCCCGCCGCCGAATACACGGCGACCACGTCAAGTTCGGTGCCCTCGGTTTCAATCACAACAAACCCCTTGAGGAAGCGGGCATCGACCCCGGAGATTTTGAAGATGTCCGAGCAGTCGATCTCCAGCGCTTCATCCGGGCCGAGGCCGGCACTGACGAACTCGGAGACAGGACCGGGCTTCAAGCCAGGCATCCCAATGGCAACCTTCACGCGAAAGCCAATCTCCTTCAGCGCCGCCGTGTCCCCGCCCTTGAAGCCACTCAACCCAAGGGTGATTCCACCGGCGGAGTATTCTCCATGGTTGCCGTGCCCCGAGGCATCGACTGCCGTCATCGCTCCAGGTGCCTCTCCCAGGCGCCAGTAGCCAATCGGTCCATCCGCCAGGACCGCGGCGGCGTAGCGTTCAAGTGCCATGTCATCTACACGTGGTCATCAACGGCCAGCGCGCTCCTGGGTCAAAACTAAGAAGCCCGTTTCGCGTCGCCAGCCCCATGAGTTGGGCACTCCTGCTGGCGCACCCAGGCAGAGGCACGGTCAACCCGCTGCTGTCCGCCGTGGGGGGAATGGCGAGCAAGCTTTGGGAGTCCTGCCTGTACACATGCCTGCCGGACCGAGAGCGCACGCTGCGCACCGGCGTCACCGTGTTGACCACCGCCGCGTTGGCGCTGCTGACGTGCTAGCGCGGGCCGTAGACGGGCAGGTCCGCTCTCGCCTCGAATGCACCCAGGTCCGGCGCCGGGCCGGTGAAGCCCTCGTTGATGTTCGGCAGGGCCTGGCCCGCGTTCGCCGCGGCCGAATCCGCCCGGATGCGCAGGTCCGGCTTCGCGTAGAGCGTCAGCGGGGCGGCGGGATACGCCACCGGGGTCGCGAACGCCGTGAGGTCCACCTGCACGGCATGCTGTTCGCTCGTTCCGGTCCGCAGGGTCTGGAGGCTGGTGAACGGGGTGGCGCCCAGGCGGCCCGTGACAGTGTCCGTGGTGGAACCCACACCGTCGTAGTCGAGGCTCGAACTGGCGACCTCCAGGTCGGGCACGTGCAACACCCGGCCGGTGCCACTGCTGTAGCCATTGAACGTGCCGCCGGTCCCTCCCAGGAAGAGGTTGTTGCGCGCGTAGAGGTGCGCCACCGGGCGGCCCGCGTAGATGCCGAACGCATCTCCGTGCTTGACCACCGTGTTGTGCAGGAGCACGTCACCGGTGCTGCCCCGGTAGAGTTTGAAGGCCACGTGCACCGCGTTGTAGATGGCATTGCGGACGAAGTACGTGGGCCCGCCCAACCCCGGCTGCGACGACACCGCGATGAAGTTGTTCGTCAGCCGGTTGCGGACGATGCGGCAGTTGTGGACGCAGAAGTCCGCCTCGATGCCGTCATCCGCGTTGCCGGTCAGGTCGTTGTTCAGGATGTCGATGCTGAACTGATCCACGGCCTCTTCGTCCTCCATGAGGGAGATGTCGTCCCGGAACCCCGTCACGCGGTTGTGCAGGATGGCGTGCCCCGGGCCGTTGACGGCGATGCCTTCACCCAGGTTGTCTCCACTGGCGCCGAGCGACGCCTCCGCCCACTGCGTCAGGCCCGTCACCACGTTGTCCGCGATGTATGCGTTCTCCGCGCGGGTGAAGGTCACGATGCCGTCGCCTCCATGGGCGCTGCTGGCGTTGATGGCGCAACGCTGGATGACGATGTGCTTCGAGCCGTTGAAGCGGATGCGGCCGTTGACGGTGAGTCCTTCCAGGTGGACGTGGGACTGGGCGAAGAGGTTGATGGCGCCGTTGATCACCACCCCGGCCGTCCCCCGGAGCACGATGGGCTTTCCTTCCGTTCCGCTCCGGGACCAATCAAAGCCAGCGTAGGTTCCCGCGCCCAACTGGAGGACGTCCCCCGGCTGCGCGCTCGCGGCGACGCTGGCGAACGTGCCGGGTGTCACTGCCTTGACGGGGGCGCCTGCCATGGGGACCGGCACCGGGCGGGTGGTGGCGGTCGTGGTGCGCATGGTCGACCCGCCATCGGGGTCCGTGAGGGTGAGCTCCACCTCGTAGGTCGTCCCCGGCTGGAGGTCGAACACGCTGCCAGAATGGCGGCCCGTCCAGCTGAAGCCCTCGTTGCTGCCCGCGGCCACGCGGCGCAGCGGCAGCGCTTCGCGCCAGGCGCTGGTGCCCGAGGCCCGGTAGCGGACCGTCACGACGCCATTGGCATTGGCATCTCCGCTGAACGCCCACTCCACGGTCAGGTGGTGCAGCGTCGGAAAGGGCAGACTTGTCGCGCCGGCCACCGTGGCGTTGTCCCCGAGGCTTCCTCCATCGCCGCTGCTTCCCGCATCACCGCTGCCGCCGCCGTCGAAAACGAGTCCCCCATCCACGGGGTCGCCTCCATCCGGTGTCCCATCGGAACAAGCGGCCAACGTCAGCAATCCAAGAACACAGGCCCAGCGACAGGATGAAGGGGTCATGGGTTTCCTTTCGCCAACCTTGGTCCGACGCGGTCCCTGAGGGCAATGAACCTTTGCACCGCGAAACAGCGGGGTAGAGGATTGCCCGTAGGCCGATGACGCCGGGAAACCATGGCGAGCGAGCACGAACGGGGAGCGAAAGTGAAGGTCCTGAGGCTCGCGGTCCTGCTGGCATTGGCCGCGTGCAGTGAGAAGTCCGTACCCCCGCCGCCTGGGCCCACCGCGACGGCGGTGGTTTCGCCGCCGGCTGCCGAGGACGCAGGGGACTCCGCGCCGCCGGTCGCGGTCCTTCCGCCCGCTGCCTTCCAAGCGCATCCCGCGCAGGTCTACACCGGGCCGCTCGCGACGCCTGACCTGACCGGAGGCGACGCGGGGGTGAAGATGTACCGCACCCGCCTCCGTCAGGCGGCCGCCAAAGGGGTGAAGTTTGGCGGCCGATACGCGGTGATGATCAGCGGCTGTGGCACCGAGTGCATCTTCGGATTCGCGATCGACGCGAAGACCGGCCACGTCATGCCCCTGCCGGCCAGTGGCGAGGACTACCGGCAGCTCCAATTGGCATTCCGCCCGGACAGCCAATGGATGCGAGCCATCTGGATGGGCAGCTCTGAAAGCGGGACCGAGGCCTGCGTCCTGCGGGACTTCGTCCTCGACAAGGGCACGTTCCGTCCGGTCAAGGATGAGGTCCTTCCCGGGGCCTGCCCCGAACTGGGCGTCGGGACGGGCGAAGCCATGGGCCCGCGCTGAGCGCGAACGCCGCAAGGGCACGGGCTCATGGGAGTGTCTAGAGTTCGGCGCAGTTGAATTGAATGGGCTGCTTCACCAGCGCCTGACGGATGCCACTGTAGACGGCCCCGCTCGACGCCAGGCCGATGTGCTCCACGAAGATTGCCGGGCACTGCTCCTGGACGACCACGTTGCACTTGAGCGCCTGTCCTTGCGCGTTCGTGCGGTCGCAGTTGTCCATGCGCCCGTTGGTTAGCCCGTCCGTGAAGACATCGAACTGCTTCAGGTTGTTGATGTTCGTGTAGGCGATGCCGTCGTCCGGGACCCGCTGGTTGATCTCTTCCAGGAAGGGGCCCGCGCGCAGTTGGGTGCAGATGGGGCTGTCCGTGGGCTTGCTGGTGCACCCCACCAGCAGCGCGGCCAGCAGCGGGTCCACGTGGGTGCCCTTGTGGGGCGAGCCCAGGCTGATGAGGTTGTCCACCAGTCGCCAGCCGAAGTCATGCACGTAGGTCCGGGCCGTGATGCCGCCCTGGCTGTGCCCGATGAGGTTGACCTTCTCCGCGCCGGTCTTCAGCAGCACCTCCGAAACGCGATTCTTGAGGACCTGCGCGCCCTCGCGGATGTCGATGAGTCCGCCCCCGGGTAGCTCGAAAATCTCCACGTAGTAGCCGTCCGCCCGGAGCCGCCCGGCCAGGATCCAGTACAGGATCTCACTCGCCACCGTGCCGCCCACGATGATGACCGGGTTCTTCCGCGTCGCGGGAACGACGACCGGTGGCGGCAGGGGAGTGGTGGTGAGGTTGCAGCTCACGACGCTGGCCTTCGCGGTTCCGGGGTTGGAGATGAGCGGAGGATCCGCGGCGAGGCAGGCCCACGAGCCATCCGCCTGCGGCCCCTGCTGCACCATGAACTCCGCATGGACAGAGCCATTGCCCGCGAAGGACAGCTCGCAGCCGCCTCCCAACGTCCGGCCCGTCCCCTTCGCGAACGATTTCGGATAGGCCCCCGTGCCCTGCGCGCCCTGCGTCACCGTGCACTGGAGGTTGGGCTTCGGCGTGACGGCCGTCGGGCCCACGCGGCATGCGACGAGCGAGGCCTCCACCGTGGCGTCCTGCCCGTGGTTCGGCGGATCCGCCGCCTGGCAATACCAGCCCTGACCGCCGGGCGTGGGCCGGGAGATGACCACGTTCTCCGCGTGCACGGAGCCATTGCCGAAGTGGGACGTGTCACAGCCGCCGGAGACCACCACGTACCCGTCGGTGACGAGGTTGGGGGTGAGGCTCACCTCGACGGTGGGGTTGCGGAGCAGGCCCGTCTTCTTCGTGAGCGTCGTGCACTGGAGCGGCAGCGGGGTGCCCCCTGCGTCGGTGGCCCGGCAGTACGTGACGGACGCCTTCGCCCAGGCCGGGTTGGAGACGAACGCGGGGTCCGCGCCCTTGCACCGCCAGCCGGAAGTCCCGTCCGGTGCGTTCTGCACCATCACCGCGGCGTGCACGGACTCCAAGCCGAAGCGCGACACCTCACACCCGCCGCCCACCCGGACGTAGCCCGCGGCCAGCTTGTCGGCGGGCACCATGGCCACGACCTTCGGGTTGGGCGTCAGGCCCGCGGCGGGAAAGCGCTCCTGTGAGGTCTGGCAGTCGAGCGTCTGCGCGGCGGCCGTTGAGCCCATCAAGAGGAGCGCGGCGCAGAACCCCACGTGCACGTTCGGGGCGCTCACTTCGCGACCTCGCGCAGGGTGATTTCGTAGACGACCGTCGCGTTCGGAGGAACCTTGCCGGGCAGCCCCTGCGCGCCGTAGGCCAGCTGCGGCGGGAGCGCGAAGCGATACGTGCTGCCAATCGTCATGAGCTGGAGGGCTTCCTTCCAACCCGCGATGCCATCGCTGACGCCCACGACCGCCGGCTTCCCCTGCGCGGCGGAGCTGTCGAACTCCGTGCCCGTCCCGCCGACCACGGTGCCCTTGTAGTCAATCACCACGCGGTTCGCGGGGCCGGGCTTCGGGCCGGTGGTGGCGGTCAGCGCCTGGTACTGGAGCCCGCTCGCGGTGGTGACCACGCCCTTCTGGGCCTTGTTCGTCGCCAGGAAGGACTGGCCCGCCGCACCGTACTTCGCCGAATCCGCCGCGCGCTTCGCCGTGCGGTTCTGGAGCATCGTGCCCTGCGCCCGCGTCCGCGCCTGGGTGAGCTCCGGTCCGCTCAGCAACGAGGGCTTCCCCTCCAGGTTGTCCCGGATGCCCTGCACCAACGTATTGATGTCCAGGTCCGCGTCGGTGCGCTTGATGGACTCCGCGACGTCCTGGCCCAGTGCGTAGCTGTCCCGCTCCTTGTCGGTGCCCAACGGCGCCGCGGCATGCGCGGTCGCGGTGAAGAAGAAGAGGAAGGCAAGGTGCTTCATGGGGTGGAACTCCTGGCGGATGGAGACGGGAGGCGAGCCCCGCTGAATCCAAGGCACGTGCCAGCCACTCTCCCCTCTGGAGCCATGAAACGAGGACGCCCCCTGACACGTCAGGAGCCGCGCTGAACACGTCAGGGAGATGCTTTGAGGCGCAAGCCAAGACCTCAATGCCTCGCCGCTGTCGGGCTCCTCACGGACCCTGCTTCCGGGGCCTCTTGAACAGTCCTTCAATCCCCTTGCGCGCCTGGTTCACCGGGTTGCTGCCCACCTTGGGCAACAGACCCTTGGCGATGTTGAGCGGGCTTCCTGGCGTCACTTCGGGATCTTCCAGCGTGCCTGTGATGGTCAGGGGGATGGATACGGGGCTCCCAATGGGAGTCGCGCCGTGGGTGAGGGTGGAGACGAACGACGCGGACGCATCGAGCGTGCCCTTGAGCTCCAGGCGCGCATCCAGCCCCACCCTGCCATCCAACCTCCCGCTGCCAATGCTCGACTGGAAGGCCACGGGCTTCGTGAAGGTGAGCCATCCGTCCTGGACCCGGAACGAGGCGCTCAGGTCCTTCAACTCGGTGCCCTGGGCTGTCTTCGAGCCGGCTCCCCTCGCGCCCGTCTGGCCCGACCCCGTCAGGAGCGGCGTCACCTTCTCCTCGAGGTTCGCCGTCGTGAGGGCGCCATCCCCAAGCTGCACGGTCCCGCTGCCGGTGAGGGTGTTTCGTATCTGGTTCCAGTCCGTGCCCGTGCCGGTGAGCTGAAAGTCGCCACTGGCCCTGCCTCGCAGCGCCTGGGAACCCGCTAGGGATTGGAAGGCCTGCGCGGTGTCCATTCCGGTGAGCACCGCCTTCAGGGACCACTCCGGCTGTTTCTTCGTGAGGTCCACCTGGGACCCACGCAGGTCCATGCGCCCGTCATAGACGGTCGCGCTCCCTCGCTGCACGCTCAGCACGCCTTCATCCAGCTTCGCCCGCGCGTCCACGTTCGTCGCCACGTGCGCGCCATGGTGCAGCTTCGCGAGCTTGAGCGTGCCGCTCACATCGACCTTGCTCAGCTTCTTGCGCACCGAAGCCGGCAGCGCGGGGGATGCGGTTTCATCCCCGGGTTGTTGTGGCAGCGCCCCCAACACATGCTTGAGGTCCAGCTCCTGCCCCTGCATCGCGAACCGCACGCGAGTGGGTGCCACCGAAGCCGAGGCGGTCCCCGCGAGGTCGATGCCCGGCCCATTGATCGCGAGCTTCGTGAAATCGACCCTGGCGGCTTTCACCCGGGCCGGGTCGATGCGTGATGCGAAGGCGAACGAACCACTCGCCGGTTCACCACGAAGCTTCAGTGCCTTCGCCGCGCCCTGGCCCGTGAGCACGTACGCGCCCGCGTTCGTCTTCACATCCGCGCTGACGTCCACCTGCCCCCCGGTGAAGTAACCCATTGCCGTCGGGGGCAGGAAGTTCCGGAACGCGTTCACGGACAGGTCCTTGCCGCGCAGGTGCATCGTCACCTGGGGCCAGGGCTGGCCGGGCTGGGGCTTCCCGGTGGGGAAGGGGGCGACCTTGAAGTCCACCGACACGTTCCGAGCTGGCGCGGCGATGGCTGCCTTCAAGGAGCCCTTGAGTGTCAGTTCGGGCCCAAGGCCCTTCAAGTCCAGGTCGATGTCCCGCATCGCGACCGCGGCGGTGCCACCGGCCGACTGGGCATCGGTCACGTTCACGACCCCGTTTCGAATCCGGAGCGCCTCGACGCTCGTCTCTCGCGCTGCCCCCGGCGGGGGACTGCCGGTCCCAGGCTGCTGGCTCCCCAGCTTCTCGTAGTTCCAGGTCCCGTCCCTGCGTCTCACCAGATTCAACCGGGTGTCATCGAGCGTCAACGCCCCCATGCGCACGTCCTTGCCCAGACTCCGGATCAATGGCCAGAGCTGGACGGTGGCCGTCGCGTGACGGGCTTCGAGGAAGGGCGGTTCATCGCCTTCACCCTCGACCCGCAGGTTCGTGACCGAGGCTCCAGGCCTGGGCACCCAGTGGGCCTCGACCTTCTCGACGCTCACGGGGCGGCCAAGGGACCGGGTGGCGATGCCCTCGAGCTGCTCACGGAGCTGCCCGACGATCCAACCTGGATTCAGCGCCAGCGCACCGGCCCCCAGCACCAGCACGGCGGCCAGGGCTCCGAGCACCCACATCAAGGCGCGGCGGACGGGGAGGGCGGTTCTCTTCTGCATACCTTGGAAAGATGGGGATGCCTCGTGCGGATGACCTCCCGCGAAGCCATCCTTCCAGGTCAGCACCCCCTGGAGTGACGGTGGGGCTGACCAGCCTGGAGCATGAGGCGGCCCGTTCTGGGACAACAGGACGGGTCGAGGCTGCCGCTTTCGAAGGACGCGCACTCCGCTCCCGGCCAGGGCTCCCGCGGAAGCGGTTGCACGAAAAGCACGACCGTTCTATGAAGAGGTCATGCGCAAGGGCGAGCTCACCCATCAGACCATCCTGGAGACGGCCGTCCGGCTGGCGAGCCGGGTGGGGCTGCAGGGGCTGAGCATCGGGGGGCTGGCGGAGGAGCTGGGCCTCTCCAAGAGTGGCCTGTTCGCGCACTTCAAGTCCAAGACGGAGCTGCAGGTCCAGGTCCTGGAGGCCGCCACCGTCGTCTTCACCGAGCGCGTCATCCGCCCGGCGTTGGGCAAGGCCCGCGGTGAGCCCCGGGTGCGGGCGCTCTTCGACGGCTGGCTCACGTGGGACCGGGACAAGGTGCTCGAGGGCGGCTGCATCTTCGTGGCGGCGGCGGCGGAGCTGGACGACGCGCCCGGGCCCGCGCGGGACACGCTGGTGCAGGGGCAGCGGGACTGGCTGGACTGCCTGGCCCAGGCCGCGCGCATCGCCGTGGCGGAAGGGCACTTCCACAAGGCGCTGGACGTGGAGCAGTTCGCCCATGATCAGTACGCGGCGATGCTGGGCTTCCACCACGCGCAGCGCTTGATGCGGGACCCCCAGGCCGAGGCGCGAGCCCGCCGGGCCTTCGAAGCGCTCGTCACCGCCGCGCGCACCCCGACTTCCTGACCCTGTCGTCGCAGTGTCCTTCGAGGAGGACCTCATCATGGCGGAAAATAGCACGAACGTTCGGACGAAAGTGGCGCTGTGGGGTGTGAGGGCGGCGGCGCGGAGTCTGGGGGCGGTGGCGCCCGGGGTGGCGGCGGCGTGGTCGGAGCGGCTGTTCCTGACGCCCCAGCGGCCGCGGCGCTCGCGCACGGCGGAGGCGGTGCTGGCGCGGGGGCAGCCCCGGGTGTTGAGGGT
>NZ_RAWR01000027.1:0-60456 GCF_003986945.1 Corallococcus sp. AB018
CCCCAGGCCGCTCCGGCCGTGGCCGCCCCCGCCGCGGGTCCGTAGTCCCCACACCGCCGCCGTCCGGGCAGGGTTCGCCTTCCGGACGGTGTGCAAGGGAAGCATTGCCACCCGGGGTCCAGGGTCGTAAGACCTGGGCCCCGTGTCCGCTCCCGACTCGCAGAAAGACGCCCGCTTCCGCCGCTACCGTGGCGCCGCGTACGCGGTCCACATCACGCTGGCCACGCTGGTCTCGCTGTGGATGATCTGGAACGTGGGGCACTCCGTCGCGGCGATGACGCCCGCGAGGCCCCCGGCCGTGACGCCACCGCTCACCGTGCGCGAATGCCTGGACGCCGCGGACGCGCACTGGAAGGACCTGGAGTCCGAGCGCGAGAAGCTCGTGCACGTCCTCCCCGCCCGTAAGGTCGACCAGGAGTGGATGCGCTTCCGCACGGACTGGCTGACGCGCGTGCGCAAGTCCGAGTCCGAGTGCGCCCTGGAGTCGAGGGATCCGGCGCGCGTGGAGCTGCGCTCGGTGTACCGCCACCTCACGCGGGTGCAGGACCTCTACACCATCCACGCGGTGCAGTACGCGGGCGAGGTGGGCGGCGCGGTGGACGCGCTGCACGCCGCCTTCGACACCGCGCGCCGCAAGGACAGCGGCCGGTAGTCACTGCTTCAGCGCGTGGGCAGCACGGTGGAGTAGCGCCCCGTGCTGTCGGACACTGTCTGCGCCAGCAGGATGGACTCCGGCCGTCCTCCCACCGTCACCACGCGGAAGAAGCGCACGGAAGCGTTCGCCCCGATTCCGTCCGGCGCCAGCGCGGGGTCTGGGGGCAGGGTGATGCGGCCGCTCAACGAACGGCCCCGTGACAGCGTGAAGGCCGCCAGCGTCATCACCTCTGAATCGGCGGTGCCGGCCGGCACGGTGACGAAGCGGCTGACGCGCGGCAGGTTCTCCCCAGGAAGGAAGTCCAGCCGGTACTCGCCCGGGTCCAGGGCCAGCGCGAAGTTGCCGTCGCTGTTGGTGGTGAGGGGCGACTCGAAGCCCAGGGGCGGCTGCGGATAGCCTTCGAGCGCCCCCACCGGCTCCACCACGACGCGCACGCCCGACGCGGGGCCGGTGCCCTCCGGGTTCTTCACGCTGCCCACCACCGTCATGCGCTCCGGGCACGTCACGTCTGGCAGCACCGTGTCCACCGCCGCCACCGCCACCTGCTGGGGCGTCAGCCGCGAGGACGAGCTGGGCGGCGGGACGATGACCAGCGTGAGCGGGGACTCCGCGACGCCGGGCAGGGACGTGAGCTGGTAGCGCCCCTGCGCGTCCGTCAGCACCGGCACGCCCTTGAAGGTGCCGCCGCCGGCCACGCGGCCCTGGAGCGACACGCGCGCGCCAGCCATGGGCGTCTGGCCGTTCATCTCCAGCACGCGGCCCTCCACCGTCACGGCCGCGCCGGGGTCGCCCAGCTCCAGCGGGATGGGGAGGATGGTGGACGGATCCACCACGAAGGTCTTCCAGGGCACCAGATCCCCGGCGTTCACGGGCGTCGCGCGCACGAGCACCGTGGCGCGTCTTGCGTCATCCGCGCCCAGCACCAACTGGAACGCGCCCGTGTCGCGGGCCACGCGGGCGCGTTGGGACAGCGGGCGCAGGGACTCATCCAGCACCTGTACCTCCATGTCCGCGTCCACCCGCTTCGAACCCTGGAGCATCAGCGTCCCCGTCACCGTCACCACGCGCGACGCGGTGGGCAGGTCGAAGGCCACCATGCCGCCCGAGGAAGGGTCCACGAAGGCGTCGCGCGACAGCGGCGGCAGGGACGGGTCCACCGGCGTGAGCGTCACGGTGTACTGGCCACTGCCCACGGGCAGCACCCACGCGCCGTCGTCCGGGGTGAGCGTCGTCTCATAGCGCCGTGCCACGCCCGGGATGAGGCGGCTGTCGCCCGTGGCCAGCAGGTGGATGGGGGCGCGGTAGGGGACGGGCGCCGTGCCACCGTCCTCCGTGGCGGTGGTGCCGCTCGTGACGGTGCCCGTCAGGCGCACGGGGCTGAAGAGCTCCAGGTTCTGCTCCGCCCGCAGCCGGTCCACCGGGAAGTCCTGCGCGAGCAGGCCCGCCTTGGGATGGGGCTGCACCTCCACGACGATGTCGCCGCCGGGGTTGCCGCAGCCATCCACGAAGCACACCTGGCCGGCGGCGCACTCCGCGTCGGAGCGGCACACCAGCTGCTCCGGGGGCGGCTCGTCATCCAGGAAGCCGCACCCGGCCCCGGTCAGCCCGAGCGCCAGCGCCAGGGCCCGGAGCGCGCGCCTCACTGGCAGTCCCCCGCCACGGTGTTCACCACCCACGCGTACGAGGTGACGAAGCCCGGGTTCTTCACCACGCCGCCGTCCGCGAGGATGACTTCGTCCGGAGGATCCGGCTGGCGGTTGGTGAGGTGCCGGTCGGTGACGAACGCCTCGATCAGGTGGATGCCCGGCGGGGCCAGCGGGTTGTTGGCCGAGCGCAGGTCCATGCGCAGCGTGCCGCGGTCGTCACGGCGGGGCTGGCCGGTGTTGGCGAGGACGATCTGCCGGTAGTAGCCCGTGGGGTTGGACGGGTTGTAGTCCACGTACCACTCCACGGTGATGCGGTCGTCGACGTCCAGGTCCTCCACCACCACGTTGAAGTCCTGGGTGCAGCTGCCCACGCCGAAGGCGCGCAGGATGCGCTCGGAGGGCTCCACCTGCTCCTCCACGATGCGGGGCGGGCGGTTCCTGAACTCGGGCAGGCTCTCCAGCAGCGCCACGTCCTGGGGGATGAGGCACCCGGAGCCCGTCGCGAGCGCCGCGAGCCCCAGGGCCGTCACCAACGGCTGGAGGATGCCCCGGGACTGTCGCGTCGCGTGACGGTGCATGGCGTGGCTTGGAGGAACGCTATAGCAGTTCCTCGTTCTCCTCGGGAGGAAGCGGACCGCCCGTCTTCTCCGCCTCCAGTTTCTCCAGGTGGCGGAAGATGGTGCGGGGATCCACCCCCAGGTCCTTGGCCGTCTTGGTGCGGTTGCCGTTGTTCCGGGCCAGGACCTCGTTGATGTAACGCTTCTGGAACTCTTCCTTCGCCTGGAGCAGCGGCATGATGGGCTCCAGGTTCTCCGGCTTGAGGTCCAGGTCGTCCGCGCCGAGCAGCGGCTTGTCCGCCAGCACCACCGCCTTCTTCAGGCGGTTCTCCAGCTCCCGGATGTTGCCCGGCCAGCCGTACTTCTTCATCGACACGGCGGCCGCGGGCGTGAAGCCGCGCGCCTTGGAGTTGAACTCGCGCGCGTACTTCTGGAGGAAGAAGCGGCCCAGGACGATGACGTCCTCGCCGCGCTCGCGCAGGGGCGGCAGCTTCACGGTGACGACGTTGAGCCGGTAGTAGAGGTCCTCGCGGAACGTGTTCCGCTTCACCTCGTCTTCAAGAATCTTGTTCGTCGCGGCCACCACGCGGATGTCCACCGGCTCGCCGCGGTTCTCACCGACCTTGTAGACAATCTTGTCCTGGAGCGCGCGCAGCAGCTTCACCTGGAGCTGGAGCGGCATCTCGCCGATCTCGTCCAGGAAGAGCGTGCCGCCGATGGCTGCCTGGAACTTGCCGGGCCGCGTGGCCACCGCGCCGGTGAAGGCGCCCTTGGCGTGGCCGAACAGCTCGCTCTCCAGCAGGTTCTCCGGGATGGCGCCGCAGTTCACCGTGATGAACGGACCCTTGGTGCGCGGCGAGCGGCGGTGGACCTCCCGGGCGATGAGCTCCTTGCCCGTGCCCGTCTCTCCCGTAATCAGCACGGAGATGTCCGTGGGCGCGATCTTGTCGATGCGCTTGTACACGTCCCGCATGCCCTGGCACGCGCCCACGATGTCGCCGTAGCGCTGGTCCTCCAGCTTGCGGCGCAGCTCCGTGTTGTCGAGCTTGAGGTCGTTCACGAGCAGCGCGTTCTGCAAGAGCAGGGACGCCTGCGCCGCGAACACGGTGAGCATGTCCATGCTCTTGGGCTCGAAGCGGTTCACCAGTCGATCGTTGCCCACGTAGAGCACGCCGAACAGGTCGCCCTTGTGCATCACCGGCACGCACATGACGGAGTGGACCTTGAGGTTCACCACGGACTCGCTGGCCTTGAACTCCGGCGCGTCCAGCGCGTCCGCGACGATGATGGCCTTCTGGTCCTTCACCACCTTGGCGATGATGGAGTCGGACAGCTTCTCCACCGCGTCCTCGATGTTCTCCCGGGCCACGTTGCGCGCGGCCTTCACGCGCGGCTCGCCGCTCTCCATCAGGATGAGGAAGCCCTTGTCGGCGCGGGTGACCTCGATGGCCTCGTCCAGCAGGCTCTCCAGGATGCGGTCCACGTCGTAGCTGCCGAAGAGCCGCTCGCTGAACGCGGTGAGCCGCTTGAGCAGCACCAGCTCGCGGCCCACCACGCCGGGTAGCTCCGCCGTGTGCGAATCAGACGAGGCCGTGGCGGCGGAGGGGAGGAGGGACACCTCCCGCTCGGGCACCTCGCGGCGCACGGGCTCGCGGGGGGCGTCCTCGCGGGAGAAGGTCAGCTCGGTGCCGCCAACCTTGACCACGTCACCGGTGGCGAGCGCGTGATTGTCGCGCCGCTTGCCGTTGACGTGGAAGGTGGCGCCCAGGCTGCCGACTTCGTAGCGGGAGCCGTCGAAGGTGACGTGCAGGGCGTTGGAGGGGACGCTGGCGTCCTCCAGTGGCACGTCGTTGTCGGATCCCCGCCCCAGGCTGGTGATGCGCTTGAGCAGGGAGACCGTGCGGACCTTTCCATCGGGGGTGCGAACGGTGAGGCTGGCCATGGGCGGACTTTGGGGTTCGGGGCTAGAACGTGAGAGAGAAGCCGGCGCCCAGCCCACCCTTGGTGGAGTACAGCCGCACGCGCGGCGGCGCGGCCTGGGAGACGGTAGGAGAGGGCTTCGGTTCGGGGCGGGACTCGACGGTGGTGCTGCTCACCACCTGGTCCTCGTGGTGGTAGACGGCGTCCACCACGCCCAGGGTGTAGACGGTGTAGAAGCCGGTGGCGGACGCGAGCTTGAGCAGCTGCCAGGTGTCCGCCTGCCGGGCGCGGTCCGTGGGGATGTAGCGCACCGGAATGGACGCGCGGCCGTCCTCGTCCAGCACGTTGTCCAGGTTGATGAGCCGCTCCTCGAAGAGCGAATCGTACGCGAAGAACGCGATGATGCTGGTGATGGCCAGCACGCCTTCCGTCGCGGCGAAGGCGATGCCCATGCCGTTGCGGCCCTGCTGGAACTGGCCGGCGCCGAAGGGGACGAAGTTGACCAGGAAGTTGTGCTTCTCCACGGTGCGCACGGTGACCTGACGGGCCAGCTCCTCCGCGCGGCGGCGCTGCGTCTCCAGGGCGACGCGCTCCTGTTCCCGGCGCTCCTGTTCGGTCTTCTCTCGCTCCAGGCGCAGGCGCTGCTCCTGCCGAAGGAAATCGCGCTCGCCGGACATCTGGTTCTTGAGGTCCTCGAAGTAGGCGACGGCCGGGGGCGGGACGACGAAGGGGTCCAGGCTGAAGTCGGGATCCAACCGGAGCACGGCGCGCAGGTGGCGCTCGGCGTCGTCCGTCTTGTTGAGGTTGAAGGCGGACAGGCCCGCGAGCTTGTGCAGCTCCACCAGGTCCTCCTCCGGCAGGTCGCCCCGGTCGATGCGCTGACCGGCGCGCTCCAGCACCTCCGCGTACTTGCCGTATTCGAACGACGAGCGCAGCGCGGCGACCTCCGGATCCGCGCCCATGGGCGCCTGGGCGCGCGCGGACGCGGGGCCGAGCAGGGCGGCCAGCAGGAGGACGACGAGAAGCAGCGGGCCTCGGCTCATTCGGGCGCCAGGCTCCCGCGCAGGGTGGTGGGCTTGCCGGGCTCCAGCAGGACGACGCGCTTCTCGGTCTTGTAGCCGGGGGAGGAGATCTCCACCTCCACGCGGTGCTGGAAGCTGGCGGGGCCTCGGGGGGAGCGGATGTCGAAGGGGTGCTGGAGGCTGTCGTTCGCGGCGCGCTCCACGTCGCCCACGCGCACGGTGGCGTCCGGCGGCTGGTAGTCCATGGCCAGCTGCGAGGCCTTCAGCAAGGCGCGCAGGCGGAAGACGTTCTCGCGGTCCGGCTTCACGTCGATGGTCTCCGTGGCGTCCTCGCAGTAGTCGCAGGAGACGATGACGGTGTGCTCGCCAGGGGACAGCTGCACGTCGTGCTGCGCGAGCTGCTTCGTGCCCGCGGGGCCGCCGTCCACGCGGATGGAGCCGTAGGGGCGCACGAGGATGGACACGGGGAGCTTGCCGTTGCGCGCGGGCTTGGAGTCGTCCTGCGGGTCGAGGCTGGCGACCACCGTGGGGCGCGAGGACGTGCGATCTGGAGGGGAGGGGACGCGAGGGTTGAGGTCGGTATCCCGGCCAGGCGTGCCCGTGCCACCCGAGCCCTGCGCACCGTTGGGTCGCGAGCCCGTGGCCTGCGTGCCCTGAGGGGTGCCCGTGCGATCGGGCGAACCCGCCGTGCCGCCCGTGCCCTGCGAGCCTTGGACCGCGCCCGTGCCTTGCGTGCCCGTGGAGGCGCCCGTCGTTCCGCCAGCCGTGGGCTGGGAACCCGAGGCCTTCGAGCCCTCGGTGCGTGGATCCGTCGTCTGCACCTTCGGCGTCTCGGGCGCGCTCGCGTTCATCCGGTACAGCTGCCAGCCGCCCAGACCCAACGCGAGCGCCACGCCCGCCGCGATGCCCGCGCGGATGCCGCGCCTGCGCCACGTGCGCCGCCGCTGCTGACGCTGGATGCCCTTGAGCAACCCCAGCGCCCGTTCATTCGTCGCGTCCAGCGCGAGCACGTGGTTGAGACACGCCAGTGCGCGCGGCGTCCGCTTCTCCGCCAGCTGCCGCTCCCCACGCTCCAGCAGCGCCGCGACGATGCGCTGGCGCGCGAGCCGCTGGTACGACGGCGGATCCGCGAAGAACGAAATCAGCTCCTCGCCCACGCGGGAGAAGCCCAGCCCCGCGAGCGCATCCGCCAGCGCGTCGCGCAGCTTCCCCGCGTTCGGGTAGCGCCGCGCGGGGTCGCGCTGGAGGCACGTCGCGCAGATCTCCGCCAGTTCATCCGACAGCGCGGGCACGCGGCGGCGAGGGTCTTCATACGCCCCATCCAGGATGCGCTTGAGCGTCGCCGTGGTGTTCGACGCGGTGAAGGGCAGGCGGCCCGTCATCAGTGCGTAGAACATGATCCCCAGGCTGAAGACGTCCGCCTCAGGCCCGGCCTCCAGGCCCTCGATGATCTCCGGCGACATGTGCGCGGGCGAACCCACCAGCGCGCCGGTCACCGTCATCCGGTCCTCGATGTCCAGCAGCCGCGCGATGCCGAAGTCCATGAGCTTGAGGACCCCGTCCTCGCGCACCATGACGTTCTCAGGCTTCAGGTCGCGGTGGATGACGCCCGCTTCGTGCGCGTGCGCCAGCGCCGCCGCCAGCTCGTGGATGATCATCGCCGCCAGCTCCGGCGGCTCCAGCGGGCCTTCATCCAGGTACGTCTTGAGCGTCCGGCCGCGGATGTACTCGGTGACGATGAAGGCGTCGTGCGCCTCCGCCGAGGAGAAGTCGAACACCTCCAGGATGTTGGGGTGGTGCAGCTTCGCCACCGCGCGGGCCTCGCGCGCCAGGCGGCGGCGCGACTCGTCCTTGCCGGCCAGGTGCGGGTGCAGCACCTTCACCGCGACCTCGCGGTCAAGGGCCGTGTCCAGGCCCTTGTACACGACGCTCATGCCCCCGGAGCCCAGCTCCTCCAGGATGCGATAGCGACCGATATGGCGGCCGACGAGCGTCATGGCGTGCGGTGCGCGCTCTCCCCTCAGTCCCCGAACCCGATGCCCATGCTCCGCGCGAACCGCACCAGGTCTCCCTGGACGTCCACGCGTCGCTCCTTGCGAGACTCACTCAGCGGCACGGGAACGACTTCGTTGTTCCGAAGCGCCACCATGTGCCCCCACTGGTTGTCCCGCACCAGGTCCAGCACCTTGCATCCGTAGCGCGTGGCCAGCACCCGGTCCGCCGCGCTCGGGCTGCCGCCGCGCTGCAGGTGGCCCAGCACGGTGACGCGGATCTCCGCCGCGATGTGGCTCGCCAGCAGATCCGCGCACACCTTGCCGGAGCCGCCCAGCCGCACCACGCCCCGCCCCGGGATGTCCGCGGCCTCCGCCAGCACGGACAGCGCGCCACCCTCCGGATACGCGCCTTCGGAGATGGCGATGATGGAGAAGCTGCGCCGCCGCGTGGCCCGCCGCTTCAGCGTCTCCAGCATGGACTCCACGCGGTACGGAATCTCCGGGATGAGGATGAGGTCCGCGCCGCCAGCGATGCCGCTCTCCAGCGTGAGGAAGCCCGCGTGGCGGCCCATGATCTCCACCACCATCACGCGGTCATGCGCCTCCGCGGTGGAGTGCAGCCGGTCCAGCGCCTCCGTGACGATGAGCCGCGCGGTGTCGAACCCGAACGTCTGGTCCGTGCCGGACAAGTCATTGTCGATGGTCTTCGGACACCCGACGACCTTCAGCCCCTTCTCCGCCAGCTGGTGCGCGATGGACAGCGTGCCGTCCCCGCCAATCGCGACCAGTCCGTCCAGCCGCAACTCCTCGCAGCGGCGCAGGACCGAATCCGACACGTCCCGATCCACCCAGGCATCACCCTCACGCACCGGATAGGAGAACGGGTTCGCCTTGTTGGACGTGCCGAGGATGGTGCCGCCCTTGGGCAGGATGCCGCGCGTGTCCTCCACACCGAGCGGGCGGACGAGCTCCGGCTCCACCAGGCCCATGTAGCCATTCTCGATGCCGACGAACGAGTGGCCGAACTCGTGCACGCCTCGACGGACGAGGCCACGGATGAGCGCATTGAGTCCCGGGCAGTCGCCACCGCCGGTGAGGACGCCGAGTCGAAGAGGTCGAGCCATAGGATCGTAGGAAGTCGGACGCGGGTGTCAGTAGGAACGGGCGGCACTATGACAGCAACGTCGGTGCGGATTGTAGGTGCCACCCCAGGGGGGTGCAACGCGCGAATCAGCGGTTGCGTCGGATCCGCGCTCGCCGGGACGCGGGGGCGGCCCCTCAGTCGCGCTTGAGGCGACGCCGGGAGGCCAGCCGGTCCAGGAGGGCCTGGAGGCGATCCTCCTTCTGTGGCGGAAGGGCCCGGTCCGTGGGGGACTGCACTGGCATCTCGCGGGCCATCCGGTACAGCTCCTCCAGCCGCTCCAGCACCAGTTCGTTGCCGGGGCGCTCCTGAAGTGCCCGGCGGTACGCGGCGGCGGCGCCCACATAGTCACCCAACGTGAAGAGTCGCTCGCCCTCCTGCATGGGCGACGGCGGGCCCAGCGGGAGGCGCTGGGGTTCGCGCACGCGGTTCTTCAGGTGCTGCAGCTCCTCCGGCTGGAGGCTGTCGCGCAGCTGGGCCAGCCTGGCGGCCAGGCTCTCTTCGCGCGGAAAGGCGGCCAGGAGGTGCTCGAAGAGCTCGAACGCCTCCGCCAGCTCGCCCCGGCGCAGGGCGCGGTCGGCACGTGCTTCCATGTCGGCCCGGACGGCAGGGGTCATCTCGCGCGGGAGAGTAACTGTTGCCCGCCCGGGATGTCACATGCGGAAAAGCCTGCGCTCGCCAGGCCGCAAGGCCTCAGGCAGGCGTCGCGGAGGACTCCGGCAATACCGCGCTTTCCGTGGTCCGGGCGCTCCGCTTCCAATGGCGGAAGAGCCACACGGCCACCAGCCCGTGGAGCAGGAGCCCGAAGACGCCCTCTCCGTTGAAGACCCAGACCTGACCGCCGAAGAGCCCCGGCCGGCCGTTGTAGACGCTGCCGAAGAGCAGCGGGTTGATGATGTTCCAGCTGATGTGGAAGAGGGCGGGCGGCCAGATGGAGCGCGACGCCATGTAGAGCTGCGCGAACACCACCGCGGCCACGGCGATGGACAGGAGGAACGTCACGTTCTGCCCCACGTGCCCGCGCTGCGTGGAGGAGAAGATGAGGGGCAGGTGGAACGCGGCCCACACCGGCATGGTGATGGCCGCGGCCAGCGCCGGCCGGTGCATCCACCAGCGCACCAGCGTCCCGCGCCAGCCCACCTCTTCACCCAGCTCGCTGGGGACGCCGAAGCCCACGACGGGCCCCCACACCAGCGCGGCCAGGCCGAACCGCAGCCAGCGCCAGCGCTCGGGCAGCTTCGCGCCCAGCTTCTCCACCCAGCGCCAGCGCACGGACGCGGCGGCCAGCCACCACGTCACCGTCAGCGCCCAGAACAGGAGGATCATCACCGGCACCGTCGCCACGCCCGTCACTCCGAACGGACCCTTGAGCAGCTGCGGCTGGAACGTGATGAAGGACGCGTCCCCGGTCGCGAACCGGATCGCGTAGGCCAGCGGCGCGATGAAAGCGCCGTACGCCAGCGGCAGCGCCAGCCCCAGGAACCACCACTTCCAACCGGGGAAGGAGAAGCCCACCGCGGAAGGGGGCTCGCGCCGGAAGAACCACGAACACGCGAGGCCCACGATGCCCGGCACGCACATCATCCAGCGCATCAGCCACACGGACTTCTCGCCGCCCGCGATGAACGCCACGGCCATCGTCCAGCTCACCGCGAGCGTCACCGCGATGAACGTGAGGGTTTCTTTCCGGGGATTCCTCATGTTCCCGAGCATACCGGTTGGGCTCGTCCCGTCGAGCCCTACTCACGGGGGGGCGGCCAGGCCGCCCAGCGCCCGCGTGCGAATCAGCCCTTGAGGTGGACCTGCCGCGCGCCCTCGAGTCGTTCGGCCTGGAGGCCGCGCTCGCGAGCGGTGGAGAGCAGCAGATCCGACTCCTTCATGCGGGGCGTCTCCGGCGTGGCGGCGGGCCCGATGATGTGCTCCATCCAGGGCTCCAGGCCCATGGCGTAGTTGAAGATCCGCTTGGCGCCCACGAGCTCCAGCAGGCGCAGGCCTTCGGCGGAGTTGCTGCCGCGGCACCGGCGGTTCTTCTCCAGCTTGCGGTCGCGCTTCTTGGGGAAGAAGCCCTCCAGCATCCAGGTGTGCGGCGCGCCGACGATCTCCGTGTTCATGAAGACCGAGTGCAGATCGCCCACCGTGCTGCGCAGGTCGCGGTACGTCGTCTCGTCCACGCACATGGAGTCGGCGGCGAAGAACAGGCGATCCTCGCCGGTGCGGATGATCCACGCGGACTTGGCGTGGGCCACGTCGCCGTGCTCGCCCATGAACGGCGCGGCGATGATCTCGCCGTCCGGGATGGGCAGGGATTCGTAGAAGTAGGGCTCCAGCACGTTCTTGAAGCCGAGCGCCTTGCCCAACAGCCGCGGCGAGTAGTCACCCGCCAGGGCGCCGCTGGCGCGCGGCACCATCAGCGTGCCGATGCGGTGGCGCAGGCGCAGCAGCGTTTCGATGTCCAGGTGGTCCGGGTGGCTGTGGGTGATGACCACGTAGTCGATGCGGCGGGGCAGGTCCGCGAAGGACATGCGCTCCAGCGGGCCCATCTTCTCCGGCCGCACCGGCACCACCGCGTCGATGAGGATGGACGTGCCCTTCCACTCCACCAGCACGCACGCGTGGCCCACGTAGCGGATGCGCACCCCCGGCCCGTTCCAGGTCTCGGGAAGGGTCTGCGTCGCCTCCGTGAGCAGGGGCATCAGGTCCGCGTCGGACTTCACCGCGTCGCCCAGCAGGTCGCGGATCCACTCCAGCGGCTTGGGCTCCACGTCCAGGCTGAAGAGCTTGTCCAGGCGCTCGTCGTGGAAGGGCACCTTCCAGTCCAGCTGCCCCGCCTCCATCAGGCGCGGCGTGGTGAGCAGCGAGTCGCGCTCCGCGTCCGCCTTCAGCCGGCGGAGCCGCATCGACTGGAGCTCCGTCTTGTGGTGAGGGCCGCGGTACAGCAGGCCTTCGTGCACGCGCATCGACGGGCGGTTCACGTAGTCGTAGACCAGCTCCACCTTGCCCTTGAGCACGTCCGGCAGCCGCGAATACAGCGGCTCCAGGGACTGGCCCTTGGCCTCCGCCAGCAGCTGCGTCTGGAACTCGTCGAACGCCTCCGCCAGCTTGATGTTGTCCTCCTGCGCGGTGGTCATCCGCTGCATGAGCGCGCGCACCTCTTCCGCGCGCTCCGGCGCGATGCCCACGAAGGAGCTGCCGCTCAGCTCCGGATCCTTCGCTGCCTTCGCGTGGAAGTCCGGCGTCTGCAGGTAGGCCTTCAGCAGCGGCAGCAGATAGGCCTGCAGATGCAGGCTCGCGGGCATGGGCGCCACCGTCATCCACCAGGCCTGGAAGTCCTGGACGAGCGGTTCAACGAGAGTGGCGTCCGCGAGGCGATACAGGGGAGCAGTCATGGTGTGCGATCAGGGAGTCCCCGCACCCGCACTCGATTCACGGCGGTTCGAAGAAGGGAACTCGCGGAGTCAAGGGAGGGCGGAGTGAGTGCTGAAGACCAGGAAGCAGGGCTGACGAGCGAATGTGAGCGATTCGAGCAATTTGTTCAAGTTCAGTAGAACCCATTCCTAGTGGTATTCTCGTATCCAGTTCTGCTCCCCCGGACACATTGCAAGGGCGCCTGTGTCACGCACATCGTGCGTGTGCGTCGCACAGGAAGTCGGCCCACTGAAGCCTTTGCGGTGATCTCCGGCTTTCCACATGGGTTCTTCCTTGCCGCGTTCCCCTGAGCTGACGCCCTCGCATTCCACTCTCGTCGAAATCCTGCGGAGCCGGGCTGAATCACGGCCCGATCAGCCGCTGTACACGTTCCTGGACGACGCGGGGCAGGAAGACGGAGCGCTGAGCTACGCGGGGCTGGATGCGCGGGCGCGGCGGATCGCGGTGGCGCTGCGGAAGGTGGCGAAGCCGGGCGAGCGCGTGATGCTGCTGTACCCGCCCGGGCTGGAGTACGTGGCGGGGTTCTTCGGGTGCCTCTACGCGGGGCTCATCGCGGTGCCGGCGTATCCGCCGGATCCGATGCGGCTGGAGCGGACGCTGCCGCGCCTGCGCGCGATCATCCAGGACGCGAACGCGACGGTGGTGCTCACCACGTCCGGCATCCTGTCCATGACGGAGTTCGTCTTCGAGCAGGCGCCGGACCTGCGCTCGCTGCACTGGGTGGGGACGGACGAGATTCCGGCCGGTGGGGAATTGGAGTGGACGCCGCCGGCGGTGGACGCGTCGACGCTGGCGTTCCTCCAGTACACGTCGGGATCCACGGGCTCGCCCAAGGGCGTGATGCTGAGCCACGGCAACCTGGCTCACAACCTGGCGCTGATCACCGACGCGTTCGAGTTGGGCCCCAGCAGCTCGGCCGTCATCTGGCTGCCGCCGTACCACGACATGGGGCTCATCGGCGGCATCCTCACGCCGCTGTACGCGACGTTCCACGCGGCGCTGATGTCGCCGATGACGATGCTCAAGAACCCGCGCGTGTGGCTGGAGGCCATCACCCGCTACAAGGCCACCATCAGCGGCGGGCCGAACTTCGCGTTCGACCTGTGCATCCGGCGCATCCCGGCGGAGGAGCGTCAGTCGTTGGACCTGAGCTCGTGGCGGGTGGCGTTCACCGGCGCGGAGCCCATCCGTCCGGCGACGCTGGATCGCTTCGAGCAGGCCTTCGGGCCGCACGGCTTCAAGCGTGAGTTCTTCTTCCCGTGCTACGGCCTGGCGGAGGCGACGCTGCTGGTGTCGGGCGGGCGCGTGGAGGCGCCGCCGGTGCGCTGCGCGCTGGATGCTCCGGCGTTGGAGCAGCGCCGGGCGGTGCTGGTGGACGCGGCGAAGCCGGAGGCGCGCGTCCTGGTGGGCTGCGGCGATGAGCGGCCGGGACACCCCGTGGCCATCGTGGATCCCCAGACGCGCGAGGCGTGCGCGCCCGGCGGCGTGGGTGAAATCTGGGTGCGCGGCCCCAGCGTGGCGCTGGGCTACTGGAACAAGCCGGAGGCGACGGCGGAGGCGTTCCATGCGCGAGTGAAGGGCACGGACGAAGGCCCGTTCCTGCGCACCGGCGACCTGGGCTTCATGCGGGACGGCGAGCTGTACGTCACCGGACGGGCCAAGGACCTGATCATCATCCGGGGCCGCAACCACTACCCGCAGGACATCGAGCAGACGGTGGAGGAGAGCCACCCCGCGCTGCGCGCTGGCAGCGTCGCGGCGGTGTCGCTGGAGGTGGCGGGCGAGGAGCGCCTGGTGGTGGTGCAGGAGATCGACCTGCGCAAGGCGGGCAACCTGCGCAAGCAGGTGGACATGGCGGAGGCGGCGGTGAAGGAGATCCGCCAGCGCGTCGCCGAGCGGCACGAGGTGCAGGTGCACGCCGTGGCGCTGATCGAGCCCGGCAGCATCCCGAAGACCTCCAGCGGGAAGATCCAGCGGCACGCGAGCAAGGCGCAGTTCCTCGCGGACGAGCTGCGCACGGTGCTGGTGTGGCGCGAGCCGGGGTTCGAGGAGGCGGAGGAGTCGGATGCCGCCGAGGCCTCGGAGCCCGCCGCGGCGCCGGTGCGCGAGGATGTGCCGGAGGCCGCGCGGGGCACGCTGACGTGGCTGGTGGAGCGCGTGGCGGAGCAGCTGAAGATGCCGGCGAAGACGGTGGATGTGCGTGAGCCCATCACGCGCTACGGCCTGGATTCGCTGAGCGCGGTGGAGCTGGCGCACGCGGTGGAGAAGGGGCTGGGGATCGCGCTGCCCATGGAGCTGCTGCTCCAGGGTCCGAGCCTGGTGGATCTGGCGAAGCGCATCACGGCGTCGAAGCAGGAGCCGAAGGCGGCGGTGCTCGCGCCTCGGCCGCGTGGCGCCACGCAGCCGCTGTCGTTCGCGCAGCAGCGCCTGTGGTTCCTGGACCGGCTGGAGCAGGGCAGCGCGCTCTACAGCATCCCGGGCGCGGTGCGGCTGGACGGCGCGCTGGACGCGGAGGCGATGCGCCGGGGCCTGGAGGAGATCGTCCGCCGGCACGAGTCGCTGCGCACGACGTTCCGCGAGGAGAACGGCGAGGCGGTGCAGCTCATCCACCCGGCGAAGGCCTTCGAGCTGCCGGTGGTGGACCTGACGGGCTTCCCGGAGGCGTCGCGCGAGGAGGAGGCGCGGCGGTGCGTGGATGAAGAGGCCGGGCGCCCGTTCGACCTGGGCGCGGGTCCGCTGGTGCGCGCGCGGTTGCTCAAGCTGGGTGAAGCGAAGCACGTGTTGCTGGTGACGATGCACCACATCGTCTCCGACGGCTGGTCCATGGGCGTGCTCGTGCGTGAAGTCGCCGCGCTCTACGACGCGTTCCGTGGCGGGCGGGGTTCTCCGCTGCCGGCGCTGAAGGTGCAGTACGCGGACTTCGCGCAGTGGCAGCGCGAGTGGCTGCTGGGCGGCGTGTTGGAGAAGCAGGTCGGCTACTGGAAGCAGCGGCTGTCCGGAGCGCCCGCGCTGCTGGAGCTGCCCACGGACTTCGCGCGTCCGGCGGCGCAGACGTACCGCGGCGCGACAGTGCCAGTGAAGCTGGGCGCGGAGCTGAGCAAGGCGCTGGGCGCGCTGGCGAAGCAGGAAGGCGTCACGCCGTACATGCTGCTGCTGACGGCGTTCCAGGTGCTGCTGGGGCGCTACTCGGGGCAGGACGACATCTCGGTGGGTTCGCCCATCACGGGCCGCACGCGTGCGGAGACGGAGGGCCTCATCGGCTTCTTCGTCAACACGCTGGTGCTGCGCACGAAGCTGGAGGGCAATCCGTCCTTCCGCGCACTGCTGGCCCAGGTGAAGCAGACGACGCTGGGTGCGTACGCGCACCAGGACGTGCCGTTCGAGAAGCTGGTGGAGGAACTCCAGCCGCAGCGCAGCCTCAGCCACGCGCCGCTGTTCCAGGTGATGTTCGTGTTGCAGCAGGACGTGCTGCCGCACTTCCGTCTGCCGGGCGTGGAGCTGTCGCCGTACGACGTGGAGTCGAAGACGGCGAAGTTCGACCTGACGCTCTACCTGACGGAGACGGCGGGCGGGCTGGACGGGACGCTTGAGTACAACACGGACCTGTTCGCTGCGGCGACGGCGCGGCGGATGATGGAGCACCTGCGGGTGCTGCTGGAGTCGCTGCTCACGGATCCGGGCGCGAAGCTGTCCGACCTGTCGCTGATGGGAGCGCAGGAGAAGCAGACGCTGCTGAGGGACGTGTCGGGGACGGACCTGTCGGTCCCGGTGCGCGGGACGATGCAGGCCCTGTTCGAGGCGCAGGTCGCGCGCACGCCGGATGCGCCCGCGGTCCACTTCGATGGTGAGGTGCTGACGTACGCGCAGCTGGATGCGCAGGCGAATCAGCTGGCGCACCACCTGCGTGGCATGGGCGTGGGCCCGGACATGCTGGTGGGCGTGAGCCTGGAGCGCTCCGCACGGATGGTGGTGGCTCTGCTGGGCGTGCTGAAGGCGGGCGGCGCGTACGTGCCGCTGGATCCGGCGTACCCGCAGGATCGTCTGGGCTGGATGCTGGAGGACGCGCAGGCGACGGTGCTGCTGACGCAGCAGAAGCTGCTGGGCGTGCTGCCTGAGCACTCCGCGAAGGCCGTCTGCGTGGACACGGATTGGGCCGTGATCGCGCGGCAGCCGACCACGCCTGTCGCGACGAGCACGGGCGTGGGGAACCTGGCGTACGTGCTGTACACGTCGGGCTCCACGGGCCGTCCGAAGGGCGTGGCCATCGAGCAGCGCAGCGTGGTGGCCTTCCTGCACTGGGCGACGGCGGCTTTCACTTCGCAGCAGCTGGCGGGTGTGCTGGCGGCGACGTCGCTGAACTTCGACCTGTCGGTGTTCGAAGTCTTCGCGCCGTTGATCTGCGGTGGTGCCGCCATCGTCGCGGAGAACGCGCTGGCGTTGCCGACGCTGAAGGACGCGGGCCGCGTGACGCTGGTGAACACGGTGCCCTCCGCGATGGCGGAGTTGCTGCGCAGCCAGGGCGTGCCGGAGTCGGTGCGCACGGTGAACCTCGCGGGCGAGCCGCTGCTGAACCGGCTGGCGCAGCCGCTGTACGGACTGAAGAACGTCGAGGGCGTCTACAACCTCTACGGCCCGACGGAAGACACGACGTATTCGACGTACTCGCGGGTGGAGAAGGGTGCCGCGCGTGAGCCGACGATTGGCCGTCCGCTGACGGGCTCGCGGGCGTACGTGCTGGACGCGTGGCTGCGTCCAGTGCCGCAGGGCGTGCCGGGCGAGCTGTACATCGCGGGCGCGGGCCTCGCGCGCGGCTACCTGGCGAAGCCTTCGCTGACGGCGGAGCGTTTCGTGCCGAACCCGTTCAGCACCGACGCGGGCGCGCGGATGTACCGCACAGGTGACCGCGTGCGGTGGCTGGCGACGGGCGAGCTGGAGTACCTGGGCCGCATCGACTTCCAGGTGAAGGTGCGTGGCTTCCGCATCGAACTGGGCGAGGTGGAGTCGGCCCTGGCGTCGCAGCCCGGCGTGCGTGAGTCGGTGGTGGTGGTGCGTGAGGACGTGCCCGGCGACAAGCGCCTGGTGGCGTACGTGGCGGGTGTGTCCCTGGACGTGGCGGAGCTGCGCAAGGGCCTGAAGGCGCGGCTGCCGGAGTACATGGTGCCGTCGGCGTTCGTGGTGCTGAACGCGCTGCCTCTGAATCCGAACGGGAAGGTGGACCGCAAGGCGCTGCCGGTGCCGGAGGCCCAGTCGCGGAGCCAGTACGTCGCACCGCGCACGGCGACGGAAGAGCAGGTCGCGACGCTCTTCGCGCAGTTGCTGCGCGTGGAGCGCGTGGGCGCGGAGGACTCGTTCTTCGAACTGGGCGGACACTCGCTGCTGGCGATGCAGCTGGTCTCCCGGCTGCGCACGGCCTTCGGCGTCGAGGTCCCGCTGCGTTCGCTCTTCGAGCTGAACTCGGTGGCCTCGCTCGCGTCGTTCGTCGACGGGAAGAAGCAGCAGGCGGAAGCCGCGAACCTGCCGCCGCTGAAGCGGGTGTCGCGTGAGGGCGTGCTGCCGCTGTCGTTCGCGCAGCATCGCCTGTGGTTCCTGGACCGGTTGGAGCAGGGGAGCGCGCTCTACAACGTGCCGGGCGCGGTGCGTCTGGATGGCGCGCTGGACGTGGAGGCCCTGCGCCTGACGCTCCAGGAGATCGTCGCGCGGCACGAGTCGCTGCGCACGACCTTCCGCGAGGACAACGGTCAAGCGGTGCAGATCATCCACGCAGCGGTCCGGATGGACCTGCCCGTGGTGGATCTGTCGGTCGCGGGTGAGGCAGAGATTCAGCGCCGGGTGAACGAAGAGGCCGTGCGTCCGTTCGATCTGGGCACGGGTCCGCTCTTCCGCGCTCAGTTGCTGAAGCTGGGAGAAGCGAAGCACGTACTGCTGGTGTCGATGCACCACATCGTCTCCGACGGCTGGTCGCTGGGCGTCCTCGTGCGCGAGATGGCTGCGCTCTACGAGGCGCACTCGCAGGGCCGCGCCATGCCGCTGCCGGAGCTGGCGGTGCAGTACGCGGACTTCGCGCAGTGGCAGCGGGAGTGGCTGCTGGGCGGAGTGCTGGAGAAGCAGGTCGGTTACTGGAAGCAGCAGCTGGCAGGGGCTCCGGCGATGTTGGAGCTGCAGACGGACTTCGCGCGTCCGGCGGTGCAGACGTACCGCGGCGCGACGGTGCCGGTGAAGCTGGGCGCTGACCTGAGCCGCTCGCTGAATGCGCTGGCGAAGCAGGAAGGCGTCACGCCGTACCAGTTGCTGCTGGCGGCATTCCAGGTGCTGTTGGCGCGGTACACGGGCCAGGACGACATCTCGGTGGGCTCGCCCATCGCGGGCCGCACGCAGGCGGAGACGGAGGGCCTCATCGGCTTCTTCGTCAACACGCTGGTGTTGCGCACGAAGCTTTCAGGCAACCCGAGCTTCCAGCAGCTCCTGAAGCAGGTGCGCGAGACGACGCTGGGCGCGTACGCGCACCAGGACGTGCCGTTCGAGAAGCTGGTGGAAGAGCTGCAGCCGCAGCGCAGCCTGAGCCATGCGCCGCTGTTCCAGGTGATGTTCGCGTTGCAGCAGGACGTGCTGCCGCACCTGAAGCTGTCGGGCATGGAGCTGTCGCCGTACGAAGTGGAGTCGAAGACGGCGAAGTTCGACCTGACGCTCTTCCTCACGGAGACCGCGGGCGGACTGGAAGGGACGCTCGAGTACAACTCGGACCTGTTCACGGCGGCGACGGCGCGGCGGATGACGGAGCACCTGCGCGTGCTGCTGGAGTCCGTGGCGGTGCGGCCCATGGCGAAGGTGTTCGACCTGTCGCTGATGGGCGCGCAGGAGAAGCAGTCGCTGCTGCTGGACGTGTCGGGGACGGACCTGCCGGCTCCGGTGACCGGGACGATGCAGGCGCTCTTCGAGGCGCAGGTTGCGCGCACGCCGGATGCGGCGGCCGTCTACTTCGACGGACAGGTGCTGACGTACGCGCAGCTGGAGGCGCAGTCGAACCAGCTGGCGCATCACCTGCGTGGCATGGGCGTGGGCCCGGACATGCTGGTGGGCGTGAGCCTGGAGCGCTCCGCACGGATGGTGGTGGCGCTGCTGGGCGTGCTGAAGGCAGGCGGCGCCTACGTGCCGTTGGATCCGGCGTACCCGCAGGATCGCCTGGGCTGGATGTTGGAGGACGCGCAGGCGACGGTGGTGCTGACGCAGCAGAAGTTGCTGGGCGTGCTCCCCGCGCACTCGGCGCGCAACGTGTTCCTGGATACCGATTGGGAGAACATCTCCAAGAACCCTGCTTCGCGCGTCGATGCGCGCACGGGCGTGAGGAATCTGGCGTACGTGCTGTACACGTCGGGTTCGACGGGCCGTCCGAAGGGCGTGGCCATCGAGCAGCGCAGCGTGGTGGCCTTCCTGCACTGGGCGACGACGTTCTTCACGCCGCAACAGCTGTCGGGCATGTTGGCGTCGACGTCGCTGAACTTCGACATCTCAGTGTTTGAAGTCTTCGCGCCGCTGAGCATCGGTGGTTCCGTCATCGTCGCGGAGAACGCGCTGGCGCTCCCGACGATGAAGGACGCGAGCCGGGTGACGCTGGTGAACACCGTGCCCTCCGCGATGGCGGAGTTGCTGCGCAGCCAAGGCGTTCCGGAGACGGTGCGCACGGTGAACCTCGCCGGTGAGCCGTTGCTGAACCGGCTGGCGCAGGCGGTGTACGGGCTGAAGAACGTGGAGGCCGTCTACAACTTCTACGGCCCGACGGAAGACACGACGTACTCGACGTACTTGCGAGTGGAGAAGGGCGCGACGCGGGAGCCGACCGTTGGCCGTCTCCTGACGGGCTCGCGGGGGTACGTGCTGGATGCGTGGCTGCGTCCGGTACCGCAGGGCGTGCCGGGCGAGTTGTACATCGCGGGTGCGGGCCTCTCGCGAGGCTACCTGGCGAAGCCTGCTCTGACGGCGGAGAGGTACGTCCCCAACCCCTTCAGCCAGGAGCCCGGCGCGCGGATGTACCGCACGGGCGACCGCATCCGCTGGTTGCCGAATGGCGAGCTGGAGTACCTGGGCCGCATCGACTTCCAGGTGAAGGTGCGTGGCTTCCGCATCGAACTGGGCGAAGTGGAGTCGGTGCTGTCCACGCAGCCCGGCGTGCGCGAGTCCGTGGTGATGGTGCGCGAGGACGTGCCCGGCGACAGGCGCCTGGTGGCGTACGTGGCGGGTGCGTCCCTGGACGTGGCGGAGCTGCGCAAGGGTCTGAAGGCGCGGCTGCCGGAGTACATGGTGCCGTCGGCGTTCGTGGTGTTGAGCGCACTGCCTCTGAATCCGAACGGGAAGGTGGACCGCAAGTCGCTGCCGGTTCCGGAGGCCCAGGTGGCGCAGGGCCAGTACGTGGCTCCGCGCACTGCGACGGAAGAGCAGGTCGCGACGATCTTCGCGCAGCTGCTGCGCGTGGAGCGCGTGGGCGCGGAGGACTCGTTCTTCGAACTGGGCGGACACTCGCTGCTGGCGATGCAGCTGGTCTCCCGGCTGCGCACGGCCTTCGGCGCCGAGGTCCCGCTGCGTTCGCTCTTCGAGCTGAGCACGGTGGCTTCGCTCGCGGCGTTCGTGGATACGGCCGTGTCAGGCCGTGATGCGTCCAAGGCCCCGGCGATCACGCCTCGGCCCCGGAGCGCCACGGAGTCGCTGTCGTTCGCGCAGCAGCGTCTGTGGTTCCTGGACCAGCTGGAGCAGGGCAGCGCCTTCTACAACGTGGCGGGCGGTGTGAAGCTGGAGGGCGCGCTGCATGTGGAAGCCATGCGGCGGGCCCTGGAAGAGATCGTCCGCCGGCATGAGTCGCTGCGCACGACCTTCCGCGATGAGAACGGTCAGGCGGTGCAGGTCATCCACCCGGCGAAGGTCTTCGAGCTGCCGGTGGTGGATGTCTCCGGTGCACAGGACACGGAAGCGCGGCGGCTGGCGGAGGAAGAAGCCGCGCGCCCGTTCGATCTGGGCACGGGTCCGCTCTTCCGCGCGAAGCTGCTGAAGCTGGGAGAAGCGAAGCACGTGCTGCTGGTGACGATGCACCACATCGTCTCCGACGGCTGGTCCATGGGCGTGCTCGTGCGTGAGGTCGCCGCGCTCTACGAGGCCCAGGTCCTCAACCAGAAGTCGCCGCTGCCGGAGCTGGCGGTGCAGTACGCGGACTTCGCGCAATGGCAGCGGGAGTGGCTGCTGGGCGGGGTGCTGGAGAAGCAGGTCGGCTACTGGAAGCAGCAGCTGTCCGGAGCGCCCGCGGTGCTGGAGCTGCCCACGGACTTCGCGCGTCCCGCGGTGCAGACGTACCGCGGCGCGACGGTGCCGGTGAAGCTGGGCGTGGACCTGAGCCGCACGCTGAACGCGCTGGCGAAGCAGGAAGGCGTCACGCCGTACCAGCTGCTCCTGGCGGCGTTCCAGGTGCTGCTGTCTCGCTACAGCGGGCAGGACGACATCTCGGTGGGCTCGCCCATCGCGGGCCGCACGCAGGCGGAGACGGAGGGCCTCATCGGCTTCTTCGTCAACACGCTGGTGCTGCGCACGAAGCTGGCGGGCAACCCGAGCTTCCAGCAGGTGCTGAAGCAGGTGCGTGAGACGACGCTGGGCGCGTACGCGCACCAGGACGTGCCGTTCGAGAAGCTGGTGGAAGAACTCCAGCCGCAGCGCAGCCTGAGCCACGCGCCGCTGTTCCAGGTGATGTTCGCGTTGCAGCAGGACGTGCTGCCGCACCTGAAGTTGTCGGGCGTGGAGCTGTCGCCGTACGAAGTTGACGCGAAGTCCGCGAAGTTCGACCTGACGCTGTCGCTGACGGAGACGGCGGGCGGGCTGGAAGGAACGCTGGAGTACAACACGGACCTGTTCGCGGCGGCGACGGCGCGGCGGATGACGGAGCACCTGCGGGTGCTGCTGGAGTCCGTGGCGGTGCGGCCCATGGCGAAGCTGTCCCAGCTCGCGCTGATGGGTGAGCAGGAGCGTCACCAGGTGCTGGTGGCGTGGAACGACACTCGCGGCGACGTCACGGGTGACGTGACGTTCCCGGTGCTCTTCGAGGCCCAGGTGCGTCGCGCGCCGGACTCGCAGGCGCTGGTGTTCGAGGATGCCTCGCTGACGTACGCGCAGCTGGACGCGCGGGCGAACCAGCTGGCGCACCACCTGCGCACGCTGGGCGTCGGGCCCGAGGTGCGCGTGGCGCTCTGCGTGGAGCGTTCGCTGGAGCTGGCGGTGGCGATGCTCGGCATCCAGAAGGCCGGTGGCGCCTTCGTGCCGTTGGATCCGTCCTACCCGCGTGAGCGCCTGTCCTTCATGCTGGAGGACAGCGGCGCGCCCGTGCTGGTGACGCAGGAATCGCTGAGCCAGCAGCTGCCCTCCGACGGCCTGCGCGTCGTGCGCATGGACGTGGAGGCGACGCACCTCCGGACGCTGCCGGAGACCGCTCCGGCCTCCAGCGCCAACGCCGACACCCTGGCGTACGTCATCTACACGTCCGGCTCCACGGGCCGCCCCAAGGGCACGCTCCTGCCGCACCGGGGCCTCAACAACACCGCCCGGCAGGCCGCCGCGGCGAAGGGCCTGGGTACGGGCCGCCGCGCGTTGCAGTACGCGGCGTCCAGCTTCGACGCCAGCGTGTGGGAGGTGTTCAGCACGCTCGTGTCCGGGGCCACGCTGGTGCTCGCGCCTCGCGACCGCCTGCTGCCGGATGAGCCGCTGCGCACGCTGCTGAAGTCGCAGCGCATCACCACCGTGACGCTGACGCCGTCGGTGCTCGCGCAGTTGAGCACGGACGGACTGGACGGGCTGTCCACCATCGTCTCCGCCGGTGAGGCGCTGAGCGTGGAGATGGCTCGCAAGTGGGGGCAGGGGAGGACGCTGATCAACGCGTACGGCCCCACCGAGACCACGGTCTGCGCGACCCTTACGCACGGCGGTGTCCGGGCGGAGCGCCTGACCATCGGCAAGCCGCTGGCGAACGTGCAGGTGTACGTGCTGGATGCCCTGCACCATCCGGTGCCCGTGGGTGTCGCGGGCGAGCTGTACGTCGCGGGTGAAGGCCTGGCGCGCGGCTACCAGGGCCGGCCGGACATGACGGCGGAGAAGTTCGTCCCCAACCCGTTCAGCCAGGAGCCCGGCGCGCGGCTGTACCGCACCGGCGACCGCGTGCGCTGGCTGGCCGAGGGCGAGCTCGAATACCTGGGCCGCATCGACCACCAGGTGAAGGTGCGTGGCTTCCGCATCGAACTGGGTGAAATCGAGGCCGTGCTGCTGCGCCACTCGGACGTGCGTGAGGCGGCGGTCGTGGTGCGCGAGGACGTCCCGGGCGACAAGCGGCTCGTCGGCTACGTCGTTCCGCAGCCGGAGCGGACGGTGGACGCGGCCTCGCTGCGCAAGCACCTGAAGGACGGCGTGCCGGAGTACATGGTGCCGTCGGCGTTCGTGGTGCTGGACGCACTGCCGATGACGCCCGCTGGCAAGGTGGACCGCAAGGCCCTGCCAGCCCCCACGGGTGCGCTCACGCGTCCGGATGCCTACGTGGCCCCGCGCACGTCGACGGAAACGCGCGTGGCGGCCCTCTTCGCGCGCGTGCTCACCGTGGAACGCGTGGGCGCGGAGGATTCGTTCTTCGAACTGGGCGGCCACTCACTGATGGCCACGCAGTTGGTGTCGCGTCTGCGCGGCGAGTTCCAGGTGGAGCTGCCCCTGCGCGCGCTCTTCGAGTCTCCGACGGTGGCCGCCCTGGCCGCCCGCGTGGACGAGGCCACCGGCGCCGAGCGGAAGTTCAAGACGCCGCCGCTCAAGCCCGCGTCGCGTGAGGGCTCGCTGCCGCTGTCGTTCGATCAGGAGCGCCTCTGGCTCTTCGAGCAGCTCACGCCGGGCACGCCCATCTACAACGTGCCCAGCGCGGCGCGTTTGACTGGCGACCTGGACGTCGACGTGCTCCGCCGCGGCCTGGAGGAGATCGTCCGGCGCCACGATGCGCTGCGCACCGTCTTCCATCAGGACGCGTCCGGCGCGCCCGTGCAGGTCATCCTGCCGGCGAAGCCGTTCGTGCTGCCCGTGGTGGACCTGTCCTCGCTGCCCGCCGACCAGGCGGAGGCCGAGGCCCGGAAGCACCTGAACGCGGAGGCCGCCCGGCCGTTCGACCTGGTTCAGGGCCCGCTCCTGCGCGCCCAGCTCCTGAAGCTGAGCGCGCGCGAGCACGTGCTGTGCCTCGCCATGCACCACATCGTGGTGGATGGCTGGGCCGTGGGCGTGTTCATGAACGAGCTCCAGGCGCTCTACACCTCGTTCTCGCGCGGAGAGCCCTCGCCGCTGCCCGCGCTGCCCGTGCAGTACGCGGACTACACCCTCTGGCACCGCCAGTGGCTGAGCGGCGACGTGCTGGAGCAGCAGATCTCCTGGTGGAAGAAGCAGCTCGCCGGAGCGCCCCGCATCGCGCTGCGCACGGACGCGCCGCGTCCCGCGGGCGACCGCTTCCACGGTGACAGCCGCCGCTTCCACCTGTCCCCGGACCTCACGTCCCGCATCGAAGCGCTGGGGCGAGGGGAGGGCGCTACGCTGTTCATGGTGCTGCTCGCCGCGTTCGACGCGCTCCTGCACCGCCGCACCGGCCAGGACGACATCGTCGTGGGCACGGACATCGCGAACCGCGCCCGCGAGGAGCTGGAGTCCCTGGTCGGCTTCTTCACCAACCAGCTTGTCCTGCGCACGCAGGTGTCGGGCGACCTGTCCTTCCGCTCGCTGCTGGACCGCGTGCGCAAGGGGACCCTGGACGCCTACGAGCACCAGGACCTGCCCTTCGGCACGCTGGTGCAGGCGCTCAAGCCGCCGCGCGAGCCGGGTGGCCAGCTCTTCAACGTGAAGTTCGTGCTGGAGAACGCGCCGCTGCCGCCGCTCCAGCTCCCCGGCCTGGAGCTGAGCCTCCTGGACGCGGAGACGAACGGGACCGCGAAGTGGGACCTGCTCGTCGTCGTGTTCCCGTGGCAGGGCGGGCTCACCGTCACGGTGGAGCACAACACGGACGTGCTCGATCGCGCGTCGGTGGAGCGCCTGTTCGCCCACTTCGAGTCGCTGCTGCGCGCCGTCGTGGACGACCCCGAGCTCCGCATCGGCACGCTGCCGCTGCTCACGCCGGATGAGCGCAACACGCTCGCCGCGTGGAACGACCGCCCGCGGACGTACCCGCACGGCCAGCCCGTGTCGCGCGTCTTCGAGGCGCAGGCCGCCCGCACCCCGGACGCGGTCGCCGTCAGCTTCGAGGGCGGGACGCTCACCGCCGGCCAGCTCAACGCGCGCGCCAACCAGCTCGCGCACCACCTGCGCGCCCTGGGCGTCAGGCCCGGCAAGCGCGTGGGTGTGTCCCTGGAGCGTTCGCTGGACCTCGTCGTGGCGGTGCTGGGCATCGCCAAGGCGGGCGGCGCGTACGTGCCGCTCGACCCCAGCTTCCCCACCGAACGCCTCTCGATGCTCATCGAGGACGCGGGCCTGTCCGCGCTCGTCAGCGTCTCCGCGATCGCGGACGAGCTGCCCGCGCAGTGGCTCCAGGTGATCTGCCTGGATGACGACGCTGCCGCGCTCGCGAAGCGTTCGGACGCCAACCTCGACACCGCGCCGAGCGGCGAGGACGAGCTGTACGTCCTCTACACCTCCGGCTCCACGGGTCGCCCCAAGGGCGTGTCCGTGCCCCACCGCGCCGTGGTGCGCCTGGTGTGCGGTCCGGAGTGGGTGAGCCTGTCGTCGAAGGACGTGTTCCTCCAGCTGGCGCCGCTCGCGTTCGACGCGTCCACCTTCGAGCTGTGGGGCGCGATGCTCAACGGCGCGAAGCTCGCCGTGTTCCCGCCGCGCGCGCCCACCCTCGACGAACTGGGGGAGGTCATCAACCGCGAGGGCGTGAGCACCCTGTGGCTCACCGCCGGTCTGTTCCACCAGATGGTGGATGGCAACCTGGACGGCCTGCGTCCCGTGCGCCAGCTGCTGGCGGGTGGTGACGTGCTGTCCCCCGCGCACGTGCTGCGCGTGATGGAGCAGCTGCCCGGCTGCCGCGTCATCAACGGCTACGGCCCCACGGAGAACACGACGTTCACCGCGTGCTACCCGGTGGAGAACGCGGGCGCGCTGGGCATCTCCGTGCCCATCGGCCGTCCCATCAACGGCACGCGCGTGCATGTCCTCAACGCGTCCCTGCAGCCCGTGCCCCTGGGCGCCCCTGGCGAGTTGTTCGCGGGCGGCGACGGCCTGGCGCACGGCTACCTGAACCAGCCGGAGCTGACGGCGGAGAAGTTCATTCCGGATCCGTTCAGCACCGTGCCGGGCGCGCGGCTGTACCGCACCGGGGACCAGGTCCGCTTCCGCGCGGACGGCGCCCTGGAGTTCCTGGGCCGCATCGACCAGCAGGTGAAGGTGCGCGGCTTCCGCATCGAGCCGGGCGAGATTGAAACGGCGCTGCGCGGACACGCGTCCGTGCTCGACGTCACCGTCGCCGTGCAGGAGGTCGCGGGCGAGAAGGCCCTGGTGGCCTACGTCGTCACGGAAGAGGGCGCGGAGCCGCTGGGCGTGGACACGATGCGTGCGTTCCTGCACGACAAGCTGCCCGCGTACATGGTGCCCACGGCGCTGATGGCGCTGGACGCGCTGCCGCTCACGCCCAACGGCAAGGTGGACCGCCGCGCGCTGCCCGTGCCCGGCAGCGAGCGTCCTCAGATGTCCACCGCGTACGCCGCGCCTCGCACCATGGAGGAGACCGCGCTGTGCGAGGTCTGGGCGGAGGTGCTGGGCGTGGAGCGCGTCGGTATCGACGACAGCTTCTACGACCTGGGCGGTGACTCCATCCGCAGCATCCAGCTCATCGCGAAGCTTCGCGAGCGCGGGTTGGATCTGCCCATGGTGGAGCTGCTGCGTCAGCCCACCATCCGCGCGCTGGGGAACCTGGTGCACGCGGCCCCGTCGAAGGCCGCGGCGCAGGCCGTCCCTGGCTCGGAGCCCTTCAGCCTGCTGTCCGAAGCGGACCGCGCGCGCCTCCCCGCGGATGTGGAGGATGCGTATCCGGTGGCCGTGCTCCAGGCCGGCATGCTCTTCCAGAGCGAGCTGGACCAGGCGTCCGGCATGTACCACGACGCCACCAGCTACCACCTGGAGATGGCGCTCGATGAGGCGAAGATGCGCCAGTTGCTGGCCGAGCTGGCTCGCCGCCACGCCATCCTGCGCACGTCGTTCGACCTCACCGGTTACGAGCAGCCGTTGCAGTTCGTGCACCGCGAGGCCCAGGTGCCGCTGGAGCTCCACGACGTGCGCCACGTGCCCGCCGCGGAGCAGGACGCGCTGTTGCGCAGGCTCGTGGAAGCGGACCGCTGCCGTCCGTTCGACTGGAACCGCGCGCCGCTGCTGCGCTTCGCGATCTACCGGCGCACGGAGAAGACGCTCCAGTTCTCGCTCATCTTCCACCACGCCATCCTGGATGGTTGGAGCCTCGCGACGCTGTTGTCGGAGCTGTTCCGCGGCTACGTGAACCTGCTGCGCGGCACGCCGGCCCCGGAGGCGGCGCCGCTGGCCGTCACCTACCGTCAGTTCGTCGCGCTGGAGCACCAGTCGCTCACCTCCGGCGAGGGCGAGCAGTTCTGGAAGTCGCGCCTCGCGGAAGTGGACCGTCCTGCTCCTCGCGCGCCGCTGCCCGCGGGCCAGGAGCCGGTGCTGAGCATGCGGCAGGTGGACGTGCCCGCCGCGCTCCAGGAAGGACTGCAGCGCGTGGCACAGGCGGTCAACGTGCCGCTGAAGACCGTGCTGCTGGCGGCGCACCTGCGCGTGCGCGCGCTGATGGAGGGACAGCGCTCGGTGGTGACGGGCGTGGTCTCCAACGGCCGTCCGGAGACGGCCGACAGTGAGCGCATGGTGGGCCTGTTCCTCAACAGCATCCCGTTCCCGGTGACGCTGGCGGACGGCTCGTGGCTGGACCTGGTGCGCCAGGTCTCGAAGGCGGACGGCGACATCTGGCCGCACCGCCGCTACCCCATGGGCCGGTTGCAGCAGCAGCTGGGTGGCCAGCGGCTGTTCGAGACCATCTTCAACTTCGTCCACTTCCACGTGGCCGGAGGCCTGTCGCAGCTCGAAGGCGTGCGCCTGCTGGAGGAGACGCCGTCCACCGCGTGGATGGAGCTTCCGCTGAGCACGCTGTTCCTCCAGCGCCCGGACACCGGCGCGCTGATGCTCGTGCTGCGCACCAACGGCACGCAGCGCGACGCGGACCAGACGGAGGCGCTGGCGGGCTACTACTTCCGCGCCCTCGAAGCGATGGCCGCCAACCCACACGCGCGTCACGAGCACGCGCGGCTGCTGCCGGATGCGGAGCGCCAGAAGCTGCTGGTGGATTGGAACGCCACGGGCGCGCAGCCCGCGGGTGACACCTTCGTCCATGAGCGCTTCTCCGTCCACGCGGCCCGCACGCCGGACGCCGTGGCGGTGGTCTGCGACGACGGCCAGCTCACCTACGGGGAGCTGAATCGCAGGGCCAACCAGCTCGCGCACTGGCTGCGCGCGCGCGGCGTGGGCCCGGATGCTCGCGTGGGCCTGCTCACCGAGCGCACCCCGGACGCCATCGTCGGCATGATGGGCATCCTCAAGGCCGGTGGCGCGTACGTGCCGCTGGATCCGTCGCACCCGCCGGAGCGCCTGCGCACGGTGCTGGAGGACGCGGCGGCTTCGCTCGTGGTCACCCAGGCCTCGCTCGCCGAGCACGTGGCGGACGCCTCCAGGGGACACGTGTGCCTGGACTCCGACGCCGGGCTGCTCTCGCGCGAGCGTGAGGACGACCCGAAGCGGTTGGGTGACGCGAGCTCCCTGGCCTACGTCATCTTCACGTCCGGCTCCACGGGCCGGCCCAAGGGCGTGGCCATCGAGCACCGTCAGCTCAACCACTACGTAGAGGGCGTGACGGTCCGGCTGGAGCTGCCCCCGGCGGCGAGCTTCGCGTCGGTGTCCACGCTGGCCGCGGACCTGGGCCACACCGCCGTCTTCCCGACGCTGAGCGGCGGCGGCACGCTGCACCTCATCTCGCGCGACCGCGCCTCCGACCCGGCCGCGCTGGGCGACTACTTCGAGCGCCACGCGGTGGACTGCTTGAAGATCGTCCCCTCGCACCTGACGGCGCTCCTGTCGTCGCCGTCGCCCGAGCGCGTCCTGCCTCGCAAGCGGCTGGTGCTGGGCGGTGAAGCGTCTGATCCGGCGCTCGTTGCGCGCGTGCACGCACTCGTGCCCGGGCTCGAAGTCTTCAACCACTACGGTCCCACCGAGACCACGGTCGGCGTGCTGACGTGGAAGGTGGAGCGGGGCACTGCGCTTGCCGCCACGGCCTCCGTGCCGCTGGGCCGTCCGCTGCCCAACGCGCGGATGTACGTGCTGGACGCGGCGCTGCAGCCCGTCCCCGTGGGCGTGCCCGGCGAGCTGTTCATCGGCGGCGCGGGCGTGGCCCGGGGCTACCTGGGACAGCCGGGCCTCACGATGGAGCGCTTCCTGGCGGATCCGTTCCACCCGGAGCCGGGCGCGCGCGTGTACCGCACGGGCGACCGCGTGCGCTACCTGCCGGACGGCGCGCTGGAGTTCCTGGGCCGCGTCGACTTCCAGGTGAAGGTGCGCGGCTTCCGCATCGAACTGCCGGAGATTGAAGCCGCGATGAGCGGCCTGCCCGGCGTGGCGGAAGTCGTCGTGCTGGCGCGTGAGGATGTGCCGGGAGACAAGCGCCTGGTGGCCTACGTCGTCGCGGTGCCCGGCCACACGCTGGAGGCCGGGGCGTTGCGCCAGGGCCTGAAGTCGCGGCTGCCGGACTACATGGTGCCGTCCGCCTTCGTCATGCTGGGCGCGCTGCCGCTCACGTCCAACGGCAAGGTGGACCGCCGCGCGCTGCCCGCGCCGGAGCAGGAGTCCGAAGCCGGCCGCGCCCACGTGGCCCCGCGCACTCCCACCGAGGAGCTCATCGCGGGCCTGTGGTCCAAGCTGCTGGGCGTGGAGCGCGTGGGGGCGAAGGACGACTTCTTCGCGCTCGGCGGCCACTCGCTGCTGGCGACGCAGATGATCTCCCGCATCCGGAGCGCGTTCCGCGTGGAGCTGCCCCTGCGCGCGCTCTTCGAGGCGACCACGGTGGAGACGCTCTCCGCTCGCGTGGATGAGGCGGTCCGCCAGGGCTTCGGCCTGGAGGCACCGGCCATCCTGCCGCTGTCTCGCGAGAACACGCTGCCGCTATCGTTCGCGCAGCAGCGCCTGTGGTTCCTGGATCAGCTGGAGCCGGACAGCGCGTTCTACAACATCGCCGCGCCGGTGATGCTGGACGGCGCGCTGGAAGTGGCCCCGCTGGAGCAGGCCTTCACGGAGCTGGTGCGCCGGCATGAAGTGCTGCGCACCACCTTCCGCGCGGAGGGTGGCAACCCGGTGCAGGTCGTCCACCCGGCGGCCGCCATGCCGCTGCCGCTCGTGGACCTCACGCACCTGCCGGAGGCGGAGCGCGAGGCGAAGGCGCAGCGTCTGGCGGACGAGGACGCGGGCAGGCCGTTCAACCTGGCCACGGGCCCGCTGCTGCGCGCCACGCTGGTGCGCATCTCGGACGTGCGCCACATGCTGCTGCTCACGGTGCACCACATCGTGTCCGACGGCTGGTCGCGCGGCGTGCTCGTGCGCGAAGTGGCCGCGCTCTACGAGGCCTTCCGCCAGGGCAAGCCGTCGCCGCTGCCGGAGCTGCCGGTGCAGTACGCGGACTACTCGGGCTGGCAGCGTGGCTGGCTCCAGGGCGACGTGCTGAAGAAGCAGGTCGGCTACTGGAAGCAGCAGCTGACCGGCGCGCCCTCCGCGCTGGAATTGCCCACGGACTTCCCGCGCCCGGCGGTGCAGACGTACCGCGGTGAGACGCTGCCCTTCACGCTGCCGCGCGAGCTGTCGGATGCCCTGCGCGCCCTGGCGCTGAAGGAAGGCGTCACGCCGTACATGCTGCTGCTCACCGCGTGGCAGGTGCTGCTGGCGCGCCACGCGGGCCAGGACGACGTCACGGTGGGCTCGCCCGTGGCCGGCCGTGGCCGCATGGAGACCGAAGGCCTCATCGGCTTCTTCATCAACACGCTCGTGCTGCGCACGCGGCTGGAAGGGGACCCCTCTTTCCGCCAGGTGCTCGCGCGGGTGCGGGAGTCGGTGCTGGGCGCGCACGCGCACCAGGAAGTGCCGTTCGAGAAGCTGGTGGAAGAGCTGCAGCCGGTGCGCGACACCAGCCGCTCGCCGCTCTTCCAGGTGTGGTTCGTGCTGCACCAGGAGCTGGCGGCGAAGCTGTCCGTGCCGGGCCTCACGCTGAGCGCCTACGAGGCGGAAGCGCGCACCGCGAAGTTCGACCTGGCCCTGTCCATGCTGGACGCGGCGGACGGCTTCGTGGGCCGCCTGGAGTACAACTCCGACCTGTTCGCCCGTGCGACCGCGGAGCGGATGATGGCGCGCCTGCACGTGTTGCTGACGGGCATCGTGACGAAGCCCGAGGCGCCAGTGGGTGAGCTGCCCCTGCTGTCCGCCGAGGAGCGGCACCAGGTGCTGGTGGGCTGGAACAGCATCCGCGCGGAGTTGCCGAGCGAGGCGACCATCCACTCGCTCATCGAAGCGCACGCGGAGGCCACGCCGGACGCGGTGGCCCTCGTGTACGAGGACCAGTCGCTCACGTACGCGGAGCTGGACACGAAGGCGAACCAGTTGGCGCACCACCTGCGCCGCCGGTACGTCGGACGCGAGGTGCGCGTGGCGCTCTGCCTGGAGCGCTCGTTGGATCTCGTGGTGGGCATGCTCGGCATCCTCAAGGCCGGTGGCGCGTTCATCCCGTTGGATCCGTCGTACCCGGTGGAGCGGCTCGACTACATGCTGTCGGACTCGGGCGCGCCGGTGCTGGTGACGCAGGAGTCGCTGATGGACTCGCTGCCCACCGACGGCCGCCTGACCATCCAGCTGGACATGGACGTGGACGCCATCGAGCGGATGCCGGAAGAGGCGCCGCGCACGGGCGTGTCCGCCCACAACCTGGCGTACGTCATCTACACGTCCGGCTCCACGGGCCGTCCCAAGGGCACGCTGCTCCAGCACCAGGGCCTGGTGAACACGGCCCTGCGCGCCGCCGCGGCGAAGCGGGTGGGGCCGGGCAGCCGCGTGTTGCAGTACGCGGCGTCCAGCTTCGATGCCAGCGTCTGGGAGATCTTCAGCACCCTGGCCGCGGGCGCCACGCTGGTGCTCGCGCCGCGCGACCGGCTGATGCCGGACGAGCCGCTGCGCACGCTGCTGAAGGAGCAGGGCATCACCACCGCCACGCTGACCCCGTCGGTGCTCGCGCAGCTGAGCACGGAAGGGCTGGAGGGTCTGCGCAGCGTGGTGTCCGCCGGTGAAGCGCTGAGCGTGGAGCTGGCGCGCAAGTGGGGCGCGGGGCGCCTCATGATCAACGCCTACGGCCCCACGGAGGCCACGGTCTGCGCGACGCTGACCGAAGGCGGCGTCAACCCCGAGCGGATCACCATCGGCAAGCCGTGGGCGAACGCGCAGGTGTACGTGCTGGACGCGTCGCAGCGTCCGGTGCCGGTGGGCGTGGGCGGTGAGCTGTACATCGGCGGCGTGGCGCTGGCGCGTGGCTACCAGGGCCGGCCGGACCTGACGGCGGAGAAGTTCGTGCCGCATCCGTTCAGCACGGACGCGGGCGCGCGGCTGTACCGCACGGGTGACCGCGTGCGCTGGCTGGCGACGGGCGAGCTGGAGTACCTGGGCCGCATCGACTTCCAGGTGAAGGTGCGTGGCTTCCGCATCGAGCTGGGCGAAGTCGAGTCCGTGCTGCTGCACCACACGGACATCCGTGAGGCGGCGGTGGTGGTGCGCGAGGACGTGCCGGGCGACAAGCGCCTGGTGGCCTACGTCGTCGCGCAGGAGGACACGGAGCTGGACGTGGCGGAGCTGCGCCGCCACCTGAAGGGCGAGGTGCCGGAGTACATGGTGCCGTCCGCCTTCGTGGTGCTGGAGTCGCTGCCGATGACGCCCGCGGGCAAGGTGGACCGCAAGGCGCTGCCCGCGCCGTCCGACTCCCGCACGGAGCGCAGCGAGGCGGAGTTCGCCGCGCCGCGCACGCCGACGGAGGAGATGCTCGCCACGGTCTGGACGGAGATCCTGGACGTGAAGCGGGTAGGGGTGCGCGACAACTTCTTCGACCTGGGCGGGCACTCGCTGCTGGCCACGCAGGTCGCTTCGCGCATCCGCGAGGCGTTCGGCGTGGAGCTGCCGCTGCGCGCGCTCTTCGAAGCGCCCACCATCGCGGACCTGGCCCAGCGCGTGGATCAGTCCGTGCGTTCGGAGCAGGGACTCCAGGCTCCGCCCATCGTGCCGCTGTCGCGCGAGGGCTCGCTGCCGCTGGGTCTTGCCCAGCAGCGGTTGTGGTTCCTGGACCAGATGGAGCCGGACAGCGCGTTCTACAACATCGTGCTGCCCGTCCGTCTGGAGGGTGAGCTGGACGTGGGAGTGCTGGAGCGGACCTTCACGGAGCTGGTGCGCCGCCACGAATCGCTGCGCACCACGTTCCACGCGGAAGGCGATCAGCCCGTGCAGCGCATCCACGCGCCCACGCCTGCGTCGCTCAACGTCGTGGACCTGAGCAGCCTGCCGGACGCGGAGCGCGAGGCCGAGGCGAAGCGTCTGGCCGACGCGGAGACCAACCGCGGCTTCAAGCTGGCCACGGGGCCGCTCATGCGCGCCCTCATCCTGCGCATGTCGCAGACGGAGCACGTGCTGCTCCTGTCGCTGCACCACATCATCACGGACGGCTGGTCCATGAGCCTGCTCGTCCGGGAAATCGCCGCGCTCTACGCGGCCTTCCGCGAGGACAAGCCGTCGCCGCTGCCGGAGCTGCCGGTGCAGTACGCGGACTACGCGGGCTGGCAGCGCGACTGGCTGCGCAGCGACGTGATGAGCAAGCACGTGGAGTACTGGCGGCAGCAGCTGTCCGGCGCGCCCTCCGCGCTGGAGCTGCCCACGGACTTCCCGCGCCCGGCTGTGATGACGTACTCGGGCGGCGGCGTGGCGGTGAAGGTGCCGCAGACGCTGTCGCAGCGGATCAAGGCGCTGTGCCGCGAGAAGGGCGTGACGCCGTTCATGTTCCTGCTGGCGGCGTGGCAGGTGCTCCTGGCGCGCCACGCGGGCCAGGACGACATCAGCGTGGGTTCTCCGGCCGCGGGCCGCGGGCACTCGTCGACGGAGGGCATCATCGGCTTCTTCGTCAACACGCTGGTGCTGCGCGCGAAGCTGGAGGGCAACCCGTCCTTCCGCGACGTGCTGACCCAGGTGCGTGACACGGTGCTGTCCGCGCACGTCCACCAGGAGGTCCCGTTCGAGAAGCTGGTGGAGGAACTGCACCCGGTGCGCGACACCAGCCGCTCGCCGCTCTTCCAGGCCATGTTCGTGCTCCAGGCGGAGGATCTGTCCGGTCAGGTGTCCGTGGCCGGCCTCACGCTGAAGACGTTCGAGGCCGAAGCGCGCACGGCGAAGTTCGACATGTCCCTGTCGCTGGCGGACGCGTCCGAGGGCTTCCTGGGCCGGCTCGCGTACAACTCCGACCTGTACTCCCGCGCCACCGCCGAACGGCTGGTGCAGCACCTGGTGATGATGCTGGAAGGCATCGCCACGGACATGGACCAGCGCGTGATGGCGCTGCCCCTGATGACGGAGGACGAGGCGCGGCAGGCGCTGGTGGTGTGGAACGACACCCGCGTGGAGTTCCCGCGCGAGGCGTGCATCCAGTCGTTCATCCAGGCGCATGCCCGCGCCACGCCGGACGCCGTGGCGCTCGTCTACGAGGACACGTCGCTCACGTTCGCGCAGCTGGACGCGAAGGCGAACCAGCTGGCGCACCACCTGCGCACCCTGGGCGTCGCGCCGGAAGTGCGCGTGGCGCTCTGCCTGGACCGCTCGCTGGATCTGGTGGTCGGCATGCTGGGCGTGCTCAAGGCCGGCGGCGCGTTCGTGCCGCTCGACCCTGCGTACCCCATCGACCGGCTCGACTACATGCTGGAGGACAGCGGCGCCACGGTGCTCGTGACGCGCGGTGAGCCCATGCCGGGCCTGCACGCGGAAGACCGTGTCGGGCTGCACCTGGATGACGTCCGGAATGTCCTCCAGGCACTGCCCACCACGGCGCCGTCCGTGAACATGACCTCCGCCAACCTGGCGTACGTCATCTACACGTCCGGCTCCACGGGCCGTCCCAAGGGCACGCTGCTCCAGCACCAGGGCCTGGTGAACACCGCCATCCAGGCGGGCCGCGCGCACCGCTACGCGCCGGGCAGCCGCGTGCTGCAGTACGCGGCGTCCAGCTTCGACGCCAGCGTGTGCGAGGTGTTCGGCACGCTCGTCGCCGGGGCCACGCTGGTGCTCGCGCCGCGCGACCGGCTGCTGCCGGATGAGCCGCTGCGCACGCTGCTCCAGCAGCAGCACATCACCGCTGTCACCCTGACGCCGTCGGTGCTCGCGCAGCTGGGCACGGAAGGGCTGGAGGGCCTGCGCACCGTCATCTCCGCCGGCGAGGCGCTGAGCGTGGAGCTGGCGCGCAAGTGGGGCGAAGGGCGCTTGATGATCAACGCCTACGGCCCCACGGAGGCCACGGTCTGCGCGACGCTGACCGAGAACGGCGCGAACCCGGAGCGGCTCACCATCGGCAAGCCGTGGGCGAACGTGCAGGTGTACGTGCTGGATGACGCGCTCCGGCCCCAGCCGACGGGCGTCCCGGGCGAGCTGTACGTGGCGGGCGCGGGCCTGGCGCGTGGCTACCAGGGCCGGCCGGACCTGACGGCGGAGCGGTTCATCCCGAACCCGTTCAGCCAGGAGCCGGGTGCCCGGCTGTACCGCACGGGTGACCGCGTGCGGTGGACGTCCCTGGCCGAGCTCGAGTACCTGGGCCGCATCGACTCCCAGGTGAAGGTGCGCGGCTTCCGCATCGAGCTGGGGGAGGTCGAGTCCGTGCTGCTGCACCACGCGGAGGTGCGTGAGGCGGCGGTGGTGGTGCGCGAGGACGCGCCGGGCGACAAGCGCCTGGTGGCGTACGTCGTGCCCCAGGCCGCGGGCACGCTGGACGCGGTGGAGCTGCGCCGCCACCTGAAGACCGAGGTGCCGGAGTACATGGTGCCTTCGGCCTTCGTGGTGCTGGAAGCGCTGCCGCTGACGCCCGCCGGCAAGATTGACCGCAAGGCCCTGCCCGCGCCGACGGGCGAGGTGTCGCGCACGCGCACCTTCGTGGCCCCGCGCACGCCGACGGAGGAGCTGCTCGCGGCCCTCTTCGCGCAGCTGTTGGGCGTGGAGCGCATGGGCGTGGAGGACCACTTCTTCGAGATGGGCGGCCACTCGCTCATGGCCACGCGGCTGGCGTCGCGCATCCGCGAGGCCTTCGACGTGGAGCTGCCGCTGCGGACGCTCTTCGAGGCGCCCACGGTGTCGGACCTGGCCCGGCGCGTGGACGCGCTCGTGGCGCAGGGCAGGGGCGTGAGGGCGCCGCCGCTCGTGCCGCTGCCGCGCGCGGAGCGGATGCCGCTGTCGTTCGCCCAGCAGCGGTTGTGGTTCCTCAACCAGCTGGAGCCGGACAGCGCCTTCTACAACCTCCCGCTGCCGGTGCGGCTGGAGGGCACGCTGGACGTGTCCGCGCTGGAGCGCGCCTTCACGGAGCTGGTGCGCCGCCACGAATCGCTGCGCACCACGTTCCCCATGCGCGACGGCCAGCCCGCGCAAGTCGTCCACCCGGCCGCGACGCTGCCGATTCAGGTGGTGGACCTGTCCGGTCAGCCCGAGGACGTCCGCGAGGCCGAGGCCCAGCGTCGGGCCAACGAAGAGGCGCAGCGTCCGTTCCACCTGGCGAACGGTCCGTTGCTGCGCGTGAAGCTGCTCAAGCTGGAGGCCCAGCGGCACGTGCTGCTCGCGACGATGCACCACATCGTCTCCGACGGCTGGTCCATGGGCGTGCTGGTGCGGGAGATGGCGGCCCTCTACGAGGCCTTCGCCTCCGGCCGCGCGCCGTCCCTGCCGGAGTTGCCGGTGCAGTACGCGGACTACGCGGGCTGGCAGCGCGGCTGGTTGCAGGGTGACGTGCTGGCCCAGCAGATGGCGTACTGGAAGCAGCAGCTGACTGGCGCGCCCGCCGCGCTGGAGCTGCCCACGGACCGCCCGCGTCCGGCGGTGCAGACGTACCGGGGCGCCAGCGTGAACCTGCGCGTGGGCAAGCCGGTGACGAACACGCTGAAGGCCCTGGCGCTGAAGGAAGGCGCCACGCCCTTCATGGTGCTGCTGGCCGCGTGGCAGGTGCTGCTCGCGCGCTACTCCGGTCAGGACGACGTGAGCGTGGGCACGCCCATCGCGGGCCGTGGCCGCACGGAGACGGAAGGCCTCATCGGCTTCTTCGTGAACACGCTGGTGCTGCGCACGAAGCTGGAGGGAAACCCGTCCTTCCGCGCGCTGCTGGCCCAGGTGAAGGAGACGACGCTGGGCGCGTACGCGCACCAGGAAGTGCCCTTCGAGAAGCTGGTGGAGGAGCTGGCGCCCACGCGCGACACCAGCCGCACGCCGCTGTTCCAGGTGCTGCTGTCGTTCCAGAACGCGCCGGTGCCGGAGCTGGAGGTCAAGGGCCTCACGCTGCGCGCCGTCCCGCTGGAGCACCGCACCGCGCAGTTCGATCTGAACATGACCCTGTCGGAGGTGGACGGAGAGCTGCGCGGAGCCATGGAGTACAACTCCGACCTGTTCGACGCCGGCACCGCCGAGCGGATGCTGGAGCACCTCCGCGTCCTGCTGGAGGGCGTGGCGTCCCAGCCGGACGTGCCCGTGCAGCGCCTGCCGCTGCTCACCGAGGGCGAGCGGACGCAGTTGCTGACGACGTGGAACGACACGCGGGCCGACTTCCCGCGCGACGCCTGCATCCACCAGCGCTTCGAGGAGCAGGTGGCGCGCACCCCGGATGCGATCGCCGCGACCTTCGAGGGTGAGCAGCTCACGTACCGGCAGCTGGACGCGAAGGCCAACCAGCTGGCGCACCACCTGCGCCGGCTGGGCGTGGGGCCCGAGGTGAAGGTCGCACTGTGCCTGGAGCGCTCGCTGGAGATGGTCATCGCCGTGATGGGCGTGCTCAAGGCCGGCGGCGCCTACGTGCCGCTCGACCCGAAGTACCCGCTGGATCGCCTGTCCTTCATGCTGGAGGACACGCAGGTGCCGGTGGTGCTGACGCAGGACTCGCTGGCGGACGAGCTGCCCGTCACCACCCAGCAGTTGATCAGCCTGGATGGCGACTGGAAGCGCAGCATCTCCCGCGAGCGCGAGGACGCGCCCGTGACGGCGGTGACGGCCGGCAACCTGGCGTACGTCATCTACACGTCCGGTTCGACGGGCAAGCCCAAGGGCGTGGCCATCGAACACCGCGGCGTGTCCAACTACCTGACGTGGTGCTTGTCCGCGTACGGGCTGGATACGGGCGCGGGTGCACCGGTGCACTCGTCGCTCGCGTTCGACCTGACCGTCACCAGCATGCTGGCGCCGCTGGTCGCGGGCCGGGGCGTGGTGATGGTGTCGGAGACGCGGGGCGTGGAAGGCCTGGCGGACGTGCTGCGTGAAGGCACGGGCTTCAGCCTGGTGAAGCTGACGCCCAGCCACCTGCGGTTGTTGTCGGACCTGCTGGGCGCGGACGCGGCGGCGGGGCGCACGGGCGCCTTCGTCATCGGCGGCGAAGCGCTCTTCTCGGAGGAGCTGGCGTTCTGGCGCAAGCACGCGCCGGCCACGCGGCTCATCAACGAGTACGGCCCCACGGAGACGGTGGTGGGCTGCTCGGTGCACGTCGTGGCCCCGGAGGATTCCGCCTCCGGCGCGGTGCGCATCGGCAAGCCGCTGCCCAACACGCGGATGTACGTGCTGGATTCGCAGCTGCAACCCGTGCCGGTGGGCGTGCCGGGTGAGCTGTACATCGGCGGCGTGCAGGTGGGCCGCGGCTACCTGGGCCGGCCGGAGCTCACGGCGGAGAAGTTCGTGCCGGATGCGTTCAGCACCGACGCTGGCGCGCGGCTGTACCGCTCCGGCGACCTGGCCCGCTGGCGCGCCGACGGCACGCTGGAATACATGGGCCGCGTCGACCACCAGGTGAAGGTGCGTGGCTACCGCATCGAGCTGGGGGAGATCGAATCCGCCCTCATGGGCGCCTACGGCGTGCGCGAGTCCGTCGTCGTCGTCCGCGAGGACGTGGCCGGCGACAAGCGGCTGGTCGCCTACGTAGCGGGTGACGTGGAGTCCCTGGACCGCAAGGGCCTGCGCGAGCACCTGGAGCGCACGCTGCCGGAGTACATGGTGCCGTCCGCCTTCGTGGTGATGGAGGCGCTGCCGGTGACCTCCAACGGCAAGGTGGACCGCAAGGCGCTACCCGTCCCCAGCGACGAGCGCGCGCAGGACGACGCGTTCATCGCGCCGCGCACTCCCACCGAACAGCTGCTCGCCGGAGCGTGGAGCGAGCTGTTGAACGTGGACCGCGTGGGCTCGACGGACGACTTCTTCGAGCTGGGCGGGCACTCGCTGCTTGCCACGCAGGTGCTGTCGCGCGTCCGGAGCATCTTCCGGATCGACCTGCAGCTGCGAGACGTCTTCAACGCGCCCACGGTGCAGAAGCTGTCCGTCCTCATCGACCAGGCGCTCCAGGCCGGTGCGGGCACCCAGGCGCCCGCCATCGTGCCGATGCCGCGCGAAGGCCGCCTGCCGCTGTCGTTCGCGCAGCAGCGCTTGTGGTTCCTGCACCAGCTGGACGCGTCCAGCCCGGCCTACAACGTCCCCATGGTCCTTCGCCTGAAGGGCTCGCTGGACGTGATGGCGCTGGAGCAGAGCTTCACGGAGCTGGTGCGCCGGCACGAATCGCTGCGCACGTCGTTCCACCTGGACAACGGACAGGCCACGCAGGTCATCCACCCGGCGGTGTCGCTGCCGCTCCCGGTGGTGGACCTCTCCGACATCGCGGAGCCGGAGCGCCATGACGAGGCTCGCCGGCTCGCGGACGACGAAGCGGTGCAGCCGTTCCAGCTGGCCACCGGTCCGCTGTTGCGCGTGAAGCTGCTCAAGCTGGATGAGGAGGAGCACATCCTCCTGCTCGTCATGCACCACATCGTCTCCGACGGTTGGTCCATGGGCGTGCTGGTGCGCGAGATGGCCGCGTCCTACGAGGCCTTCTCCAACGGCGGCACGCCGTCCCTGCCGGAGCTGCCGGTGCAGTACGCGGACTACGCGGGCTGGCAGCGCGGCTGGCTCCAGGGCGAGGTGCTGGAGAAGCAGCTCGGATACTGGAAGCAGCAGCTGACCGGCGCGCCCTCCGCGCTGGAGCTGCCCACGGACCGTCCGCGTCCGGCCGTGCAGACGTCGCACGGCTCCAGCGTCCCGGTGAAGGTCAGCCGCGAGCTGACGGAGACGCTCAGGGCCCTGGCGTTGAAGGAGGGCACCACGCCCTTCATGGTCCTGCTGGCCGCGTGGCAGACGCTGCTGTCTCGCTACTCCGGGCAGGATGACATCAGCGTGGGCACGCCCATCGCGGGCCGCCAGCGCGCGGAGACGGAAGGCCTCATCGGCTTCTTCGTCAACACGCTGGTGCTGCGCACGAAGCTGGACGGCGACCCCACGTTCCGCGAGCTGCTGGGCCGCGTGCGGGAGACGACGCTGGGCGCGTACGCGCACCAGGAAGTGCCGTTCGAGAAGCTGGTGGAGGAGCTGGCGCCCACGCGCGATACCAGCCGCACGCCGCTGTTCCAGGTGTCCATGACGCTGCAGAACGCGCCGGAAGGGGCGTTCACGCTGACCGACCTCACCCTGGAAGGCGTGGAGGTGGAGCACCGCACCGCGAAGTTCGACCTGTCGCTGGGCCTCACGGAGACGGCGAACGGCATCGAGGGCGGGCTCGAGTTCAACACCGACCTGTTCGACGCGAGCACCGCCGAGCGGCTCGCCCGTCACCTGGGCGTGTTGCTGGCGGGCATCGGGGCGAACCCCGACGCGCGGCTGCACCAACTGCCGCTGCTCACGGAAGAGGATCGCACGCAGGTGGTGACGGACTGGAACACGTCCTTCCGCTTCCCGGTGGACGCGTGCCTGCACACGCTGTTCGAGCGTCAGGCGGCGCGCACCCCGGACGCCATCGCGGTCACCTACGCCGAACAGCGCCTCACGTACCGCGAGCTGGACACGCGGGCGAACCAGCTGGCGCATCACCTGCGCACGCTGGGCGTGGGGCCGGAGGTCCTGGTGGGCCTCGCGGTGGAGCGCTCGCTGGAGCTGATGGTGGGCCTGCTGGCCATCCTCAAGGCCGGCGGCGCGTACCTGCCCATGGATCCTGCGTACCCGCGGGATCGCCTGGAGTTCATGGTGGAGGACGCGCGCGTGCCGGTGGTGCTCACGCAGCAGCACCTGTTGGACGTGGTGCCGTCGGGCGCGGCGAAGCGCCTGTGCCTGGACTCGGATGCCGCCGCCTGGGCCTCCGCGCCCACGACGACGCCGGACAGCGGCGTGGCGCCGCATCACCTGGCGTACGTCATCTACACGTCCGGCTCCACGGGCCGTCCCAAGGGCGCGCAGATTGAGCACGCCCAGGTGGTGCGCCTCTTCGACGGCACGAAGCACTGGTTCGCCTTCGGCGCGAAGGACGTGTGGACGCTGTTCCACTCGTACGCCTTCGACTTCTCCGTCTGGGAGATGTGGGGCGCGCTGCTGTACGGCGGCAAGCTGGTGGTGGTGCCGTACGAAGTCAGCCGCACGCCCGCGGACTTCCACGCGCTGCTCAAGCGCGAGGGCGTCACGGTGCTCAACCAGACGCCGTCCGCGTTCCGTCAGCTCATCCAACACGAGGAGCGCACGGGCGACCACGAGGGCCTGTCCCTGCGCACGGTCGTGTTCGGCGGCGAGGCGCTGGAGTTCGGCAGCCTGCGTCCCTGGTACGCGCGGCACGCGGACAACGCGCCGGTGCTCGTCAACATGTACGGCATCACCGAGACGACCGTTCACGTGACCTACCGCGCACTCAAGGCGGCGGACGCGGAGGGCGGGCGCGGCAGCGAAGTGGGCGTCGCGATTCCGGACCTCCAGGTGTACGTGCTGGATGCGCACGGACAGCCGGTGCCTCCAGGCGTCACGGGTGAGATGTACGTGGGCGGCGACGGCCTGAGCCGCGGCTACCTGGGCCGGCCGGAGCTGACCGCGCAGCGCTTCATCCCGGATCCGTTCAGCACTGTTCCGGGCGCGCGGCTCTACCGCTCCGGCGACCTGGCGCGGTGGCGTCCTGACGGCACGCTGGAGTACCTGGGCCGTGCGGACTTCCAGGTGAAGGTGCGTGGCTTCCGCATCGAGCTGGGCGAAATCGAAGCGGGCCTGCTCTCGCACCCGAGCGTGCGCGAGGCCGTGGTGCTGGTGCGCGAGGACGTGCCGGGCGACAAGCGCCTGGTGGCGTACCTGGTGGGCGCGCCGGGTCAGAGCGTGGCGGGAGTCCCGGAGCTGCGCGAGCAGCTGCGGCGCACGCTGCCTGAGTACATGGTGCCGTCCGCCTTCATGACGTTGGAGTCGCTGCCGCTCACGTCCAACGGCAAGGTGGATCGCCGCGCGCTGCCCGCGCCGGACACCGCTCGCGCGGAAGGCTCCATGTTGGTGGTGGCGCGCACGCCGCTTCAGCTGCAGCTGGTCCGAGTCTGGGAGGAGACGCTGGGGATGTCGCCCATTGGCATCCGCGACGACTTCTTCGACCTGGGCGGCCACTCCATGCTGGCGGTGCAGCTCATGGGCCGCATCCAGCAGCTCACCGGCAAGAACCTGCCCCTGGCGTCGCTGTTCCAGGCGTCGACGGTGGAGCAGTTGGCCGCGCTGCTGGAGGCCGAGTCACGCGCCTGGTCGCCGCTGGTGGCGCTGAAGCCGGAGGGCACCAAGCCTCCGCTGTTCGCCATCCACCCGGCGGGCGGCGGCGTCCTCTGCTACGTGGACCTGGCGCGTGAGCTGGACGCGGATCAGCCGTGCTACGGCCTGCAGGCCCGGGGCACCGAGGGCGAGGAGCCCCTGGGCACCGTGGCGGAGATGGCCGCGCTGTACCTGGCGTCCGTGCGCGAGGTGCAGCCGCACGGGCCCTACCACCTGGCGGGCTGGTCGCTGGGCGGCATCATCGCCTTCGAGATGGCGCGGCAACTGCGCGCCGTGGGCGAAGAGGTGGCGCTGCTGGCGAGCATCGACGCGTACACCGTGCAGCACATGGTGCCGGACAAGACGCCGGAGCAGGTACTGGAGGACATGCTCACCTCCGAGCTCACCATGATGCTGGCGGCCACCACCGGCCGTGACCCCTTGGAACTGCGCGAGCGCATCTCCCAGATGACGCAAGCGGAGCGCGTGAACTACTTCTACGAGGTGGGCAGCCAGGGTGACACGCAGATCGCCGACGTGGGCGTGGAGCGCGTGCGCAACCTGTACCGGGTGTTCGAGTCCACCTCGCGCGCCTTCACGCAGTACGACGCGAAGCCGCTCGACGGGAAGATCGTGCTGCTGCGCGCCAGCCAGCGGCCGGACACGCGTGAGCACACCGGCTGGGAGGAGTTCGTCACCGGCGGCGTGGAGGTCGTGGACATGCCGGGCACGCACATGACGATGATGCGCAAGCCGCTCATCACCAACGTGGCGCGGGAGCTCCAGTCCCGCATCGTCACGCACACGACGCCGGTGGACGACCTGAAGAAGAAGATCGGGTAGCGGCGGGGCAGGGGAGCGGGCGTGGCGCGGGCTTCGGGGTTATCCTCGGGGCCCGTGCTCCTGCCCGTCCTCACCGGTGTGTGGTTGTCGCTGTCCGGTGCGCTCGGCACGGAGCTGCGACGGGATGGCTACAGCTTCCGGCCTCCAGACACGTTCCGGATGGCGCGCTGGGAGCGCTACACCGGCTCGCAGGTGGGCGCGGTGTCGGAGGACGGCGTGCGCACGCGCGCCCTGTCCGCGGCGCTGTCGGACGGAGAGGGCCCGGACGCGGCCACGTTCCTCATCGCCGTGGTGGACGGAGGCTTCTCCGCCAGTCCTTCCGAGCGCGATTCCTTCTCCACCGCCGTGGTCCAGCACTTCCAACGGGAGCTGGGCGTGGCGCTGACGCCGGAGCGGGTGGACCGCGTGGGTGGGCCCGTGCCCCGGGTGGAGGTGCTGGGGACGCTGCGTGAAGCAGGGCAGGTGCGCACGGTGCTGGTGACGGGGCTGGCCTCCGAAGGCCGCCACGCCGTGGTGACGGTCAGCGCGCCCGCCGCCCGCTGGGATGCCCTGGCGCCCGGGGTGCGCGCATCGCTGGAGACCTTCCGCATGGAGGCCCCGGTGACAGGCGTCGTCTCCCGGCGGCTCGCGGGGGCGCTGGCGGGCACCCTGGCCGGAGCCCTGCTGGTGTCGTACGCGGCCTGGCGCCGCCGCCGGCAGGGAGAGGGACCGGCCACTTCGTAGCGTGGCCTGACAGGAGGGCCAAGGCGTCCCCCGGTGGGGCTCGCGGTGGGATACGGTGCCGCCCGCCCATGTTCTCCCTTCTTCTTGTCGCCGTGCTCTCGCAGGAGCCCGTGGCTCCTCCGGCGCCCTCGGCGTCTCCAACCCCGCCGGCCCTTCCAGCGCCTGACGCTGGTATCGCGGACGTGGTGGTGCCGCCCCTGCCGGTGGCCTCGTTGCCTCCGGCCACGCACGAGCTGTTCCGCCGCATCCAGGGCCGCGTCTCGCAGGTGCGCATCATCGAGCGCCGCTCCGGGACGAAGTCCTCCATCGGCTCCGCGTTCTTCGTGAGCGCGAAGGGCCACGCCCTCACGAACTACCACGTCGTCTCCGACCTGGTGCTCCACCCGGAGGACTACACCGCGGAGCTGGACCGCGGCGACGCGACGGTGCCGGTGCGCCTGCTCGCGGTGGACGTGGCGAGCGACCTGGCCGTCATCCAGGTGGACACGCCCGTCAGCGACTACTTCAAGCTGGAGGAACACGAACCGCCGCAGGGCACGCGCCTGTTCGCCATGGGCAACCCGCGCGACCTGGGCACCACCATCGTGGAGGGCACCTACAACGGCCTGGTGCGCGACGCCCTCTACGAGCGCGTGCACTTCACCGGCGCCATCAACCCCGGCATGAGCGGCGGACCCACGCTCAGCGGTGAAGGCGGCGTCGTGGGCGTCAACGTGGCCACCATGGGCAACCAGGTGGGCTTCCTGGTGCCGGTGGCCCGCGCGCGCGCGCTGCTCGACCGGGCGCTGGAGCAGGAAGCGCCTCCGGACCCGGCCGCGCTGATGACGTCCGTGAAGGACCAGTTGCTGGCCAACCAGCAGCGCATCACCGACCGGCTGATGGCCACGGACCTGCCGAAGCAGTCGCTGGGTGGGTACCGCGTCCCCGGCCGCTGGAGCCCCTTCCTCAAGTGCTGGGGCGACACGCCGCATGATCCGGAGACTCCCTACACGGTGACGAGCTACCAGTGCTCCTCCGAGGAGGACATCTTCCTGTCCTCCAGCCACCGCACGGGCGTGGTGGCCTACCTGCACCAGCACGTGGAAAGCCAGAAGCTGGGCGCGATGCGCTTCTCCGCGCTCTACAGCACGCTCTTCTCGCAGGACCCGGACGCGGTGGCCGCCACTCGCGAGGACGTCACCAACTTCCGCTGCAAGTCGGAGTTCGTGGACGTGAACGGCCTCACCGTGCGCGCCGCCATCTGCATGCGCGCCTACCGCCGCTTCCCGGGCCTCTATGATCTGGTGCTGCGCGCGGCCACGCTGAACGCATCCACGCACGGCGTGGACACCAGCCTCACGCTGGGCGGTTTCTCCGCGGAGAACGCACGCAAGCTGGCGCGCCGCTACCTGGAGGGTCTGTCATGGGCGAAGTGATCTTCCTGGAGGTGCTGGAAGGGGATGCCGTCCAGTTCCGCCACCGGCTGGACACGCTGCCGGTGACGGTGGGGCGCGGCTACGCCAACGACATCATCCTGGACGACCCGAAGGTCTCCGCGGAACACCTGCGCCTGGAGCGGCGCGAGGACGGCGCGGTGGTGCTCCATGACGTAGGCAGCGTCAACGGCACCTTCAGCGTGGAGCCGTGGGCGCCACTGAAGGAGCTGGTCATCACCCCGGACGCGCGCGTGTCCGTGGGGGACACGGTGCTGCGCTTCCGGCCTCGCTCCTTCGTGGTGGAGGACACGGTCGTCAACGAAGCCCCCGAAGCCCCCAGCGAGCGTCTGATCGAGCGACCCCGGGCCTTCGCGTTCACGCTGCAGGCGCTGGTCGTGACGTCCTTCATCTCCGAGCGGGTGACCCAGTTCCGGAAGACGGACTGGGGCGACCTGCTGATGTCCGCGGTGGTGCCCCTGGGGCTGGCGCTCCTGTGGGCCGGGGGCTGGTCGCTGGCGAGCCGCATCGCGCGCAAGCGCTTCCACTTCCGCGTGCACACCACCATCGCCGCCCTGGTGCTGCTGGGCTTCTCGCTGCTACCGCCCCTGTTCGCGCTCGTGAGCTTCAGCTTCTCGCTGGGCTCGTGGCTGGGCTTCGTGCGCATGCTGGCCGTGTTGGCACTGGTGGGGTGGGGGCTCTACTGGCACCTGCGCTACGTGACGCGCTGGAGCGGCAAGCGGGTGGTTCGCGGGCTCGTCATCGCGTCGGTGGGCGTGCTGATCCTCACGAACGCGTCGGAGGTGCTGGGCAACGAGCCCTTCAGTGAGGAGCTGGAGTTCCCCCGCTCGCTCCTGCCGCCGGTGCTGCGCGTGGCCCCGGCGCACTCCATGGACTCGTTCTTCGAGGACGTGAAGCCGCTGGAGAAGAAGGTGGACGCGCTCGTGAAGGAGCGCTGAGGCGCGTCCAGCCCTGGCACCGCCTACAGGCCGCGCACCGCGTGCGGCTTGTAGGGGGCCTCCAGCGCCTTCACTTCTTCCGGCGTGAGCTTGAGGCTCACGGCCTTCACCGCGTCCTCCAGGTGCTCGGGCTTCGTCGCGCCGATGATGGGCGCGGTGACGACGGGCTTGGACAGCAGCCACGCCAGGGCCACCTGCGCGGGCGGGGCCTTGCGCGCCTCCGCCACCTGCTTCACCGCCTCCACCACGTCCCAGTCCCCGGGCTGGTTGTAGAGGATGGGCGACAGCGTGTCTGAGCCCGCGCGCGTCGTGGCCTCCTTGTCGTCCAGCGACTTGCGTGAACCCGCGAGCAGTCCTCGCGCCAGCGGCGACCACGGGATGACGCCCACGCCTTCCGCCTCGCAGAGGGGCAGCATCTCCCGCTCCTCCTCGCGGTAGACCAGGTTGTAGTGGTTCTGCATGGACACGAAGCGCGCCCAGCCGTTGCGCTCGGACACGCTGAGCGCGCGCATGAACTGCCACGCGTACGCGGAGCTCGCGCCCAGGTAGCGCACCTTCCCCTGGCGCACGAGCTGATCCAACGCGGACAGGGTCTCCTCGATGGGCGTGTTCGGATCCATCCGGTGGATTTGGTAGAGGTCGATGGTGTCCACGCCCAGCCGCTTGAGGCTCGCCTCGCACGCCTGGGTGATCGCCTTGCGCGACAGGCCGCGCTCGTTCTGGCCGCTGCCCGTGGAGAAGTAGACCTTCGTGGCCAGCACCACCTCGTCCAGCTTCGCGTACTTGCGCAGCGCGCGGCCCGTCACCTCTTCACTGACCCCGTCCGAGTACATGTTCGCGGTGTCGAAGAAGGTGACGCCCAGCTCCACCGCGCGGCGGAAGAAGGGCTGCGCCGCCTCTTCGTCCAGCACCCACGGGCGCCACTTCGGGGTGCCGTAGCTCATGCAGCCCAGGCAGATGCGGGAGACCCGCAGGCCGGTGTGTCCCAGGTTGGCGTACTTCATGGGTCCGCTCCTTCGTGTATGCCCTGCATGAAAAAGACGACGGGCAGGTCCCCGATGAAGGGAACCTGCCCGCGTCACTTCAAACCCTGGACCTCGTTACGCCCGGACTTCCGCCGGGGGCGTGTCCGTGGTGGGCGCGGCGATCGCGGCGCCCTCCTTGAACGGAGACGTCTCCAGCGCGGCGTTGAGGACCTCGTCCATCTTCGTGGCGAAGATGAACTCCAGCTCGTTCTTCGCCTGATCCGGCACGTCGATCAGGTCCTTGCGGCAACGCTCCGGCAGGATGACGCGCTTGATGCCCGCGCGGTGCGCCGCCAGGACCTTCTCCTTGATGCCGCCCACCGGCAGCACCAGGCCACGCAGCGTGGCCTCGCCCGTCATCGCCGTGTCGTGCCGCACCCGGATGCCCGTCAGCAGGCTGGTAAGCGCGGTCAGGATGGTGACGCCGGCCGAAGGACCATCCTTGGGGATGGAGCCCGCGGGGAAGTGCAGGTGCAGGTCCGTCTTCTCCAGGAAGTTGGACGGGATGCCCAGCGCCTCCGCCTTGCTGCGCAGGTAGCTCAGGGCCGCCGTGGCGGACTCCTTCATCACGTCGCCCAGCTGGCCGGTCAGGGTCATGCCACCCTTGCCCGCCATCTTGGTCGCTTCGATGAAGAGCAGGTCGCCGCCCGCCGCGGTCCACGCGAGGCCCGTCGCCACACCGGGAACCTCCGTGCGCTCCGCGACCTCCGAGTAGAACATCTCGGGCCCGAGGATCTCCTTCACGCGCTCCGAGCCGATGATCTGCTTCTCCAGCTTGCCGCCGGCCACTTCCACCGCCACCGCGCGGCAGATGTCCGCGATGCGGCGCTCCAGGTTACGCACGCCCGCCTCGCGGGTGTACGACGTGGTCAGGATGAGCAGCGCCTCGTCCTGCACCTCGATGTGGTCCCCGTTGAGGCCGTGCTCCTTGAGCTGCTTCGGCACGAGGTGGATGCGGGCGATGGCCTGCTTCTCCTCGAACGTGTAGCCCGTCAGCTCGATGATCTCCATGCGGTCGCGGAGCGGCCCGGGGATGGGATCCAGCTGGTTCGCCGTGGCGACGAACATGACCTTCGACAGGTCGAACGCCACGTCCAGGTAGTGGTCGCTGAACGTGCTGTTCTGCTCCGGGTCCAGCACCTCCAGCAGCGCCGCGCTCGGGTCGCCGCGGAAGTCCGCGCCCAGCTTGTCGATTTCGTCCAGCATCATGACCGGGTTCTTCGTCCCGGCCTTCTTCATGCTCTGGATGAAGCGGCCCGGCAGCGCGCCCACGTACGTGCGGCGGTGGCCACGGATTTCGGCCTCGTCACGCACGCCGCCCAAGCTGAGGCGCACGAACTTGCGGCCCGTGGCCTTGGCCACGCTCTGGCCCAGCGACGTCTTGCCGACGCCCGGGGGACCGACGAGGCACAGGATGGGCCCGCGCATGTCGTTCTTCAGCTTGCGGACGGCCAGGTACTCCAGGATGCGCTTCTTCACCTTCTTGATGCCGAAGTGATCCTTGTCCAGCTGCTGGCGCGCGTTCTCGATGTCGAGGTTGTCCTCGCTGATCTTCGACCACGGCAGGTCCGCGATCCAGTCCAGGTAGGTGCGCGCGACGGTGTACTCGCTGGAGGCCGCCGGGATCGTCTTCAGGCGGTTGAGCTCCTTCTGGGCGACCTTCTCCACCTCAGGGGGCAGGGCGGCCTTCTTCAGGCGCTCCTGGAGCTCGTCCAGCTCCTCTTCCTCTTCGCCCATCTCGCCGAGCTCTTCCTTGATCGCCTTGAGCTGCTGGCGCAGGTAGTACTCGCGCTGGGTCTTCGACATCTCGCCCTTCACGGCGGAGTCGATCTTGTTGGAGAGCTTGAGGATCTCCCGCTTGCGGTTGAGCAGCTCCAGGACGAGCTTCATGCGCGCCTTGAGGTCGACCGTCTCCAGCACGGCCTGCTTCTCCTCGATGGGCACGTCCACGTTGGCGGCGATGAGGTCCGCCAGGTGGCCCGGGTGCGTGATGCTCTCCACCAGCTCCGTGGCGGCGGCGGGCAGCTCGGGCATCAGCTCGATGACCTCGCGCGCCAGCTTCTTCAGGTTGATGCCCAGGGCCTCGACCTCGACGTTCTCGGAGGAGGTCTTGTCCTCGACCGCGTCGACGCGGGCCTTCAGGTAGGGCGCTTCCTGGACCAGCTCCATCACGCGGAAGCGCGCGAGGCCCTGGACCACGAGCGAGTAGTTGTCCTCGCCCATCTTCAAGAGCTTCACGATGCGGGCGACGGTGCCCATCGTGTACAGGTCGGACGCGCCCGGATCCTCTTCCTCGGCGCGGCGCTGCGTCACGACGCCGATGACCTGGTCGTCACGGACGGCGTCCTTGATCAGCGCAATCGTCTTCTGGCGGCCGACGGCCAGGGGCAGCACACCGCCGGGGAAGAAGACACTGTTGCGGAGCGGCAGGATGGGCAGCACCTGCGGAATGTCTTCCTTGTTGATGAGCCCCGGAGGGGCCATCGCGGTGGGCATGGCGCTGGCCGCGGTGCCCTTCTTCTTCTCGTCAGACATGGGAGTTCGGCCTCTTCCTTGCTTGAACCCGGTCAGCAAGCGGCCGGGCCGGTGAACCATCCGGTTGTTTTCTGCGGCGGATGAACCAACGTAACAACCAAAAGGGACATGGCAAACGCGATGTGCGTTATTTCCGTGCCTCGTCGGCTGTACGACTCTCCTCTATGTAACGGCCCAGAAGTCTCGCGTCCGGTGAAGGGGTGGGGCATGCTTGCCCCCTCTCACGCCTGATGCGGTGCGCGAGCGCGCGTCCCCGCACTGGAGGACGATGTGAAGCTCCACACCTGCGCCCACCTGATGTCGCTGTCCGCGCTCCTGGCGCTCGGATGCCACTCCCCCGTGGATGATGACGGCTCCACGGTCCCGGACACCTGCGAGGCGAGCCCTCCGTTGGTGGCCCCCCAGAAGACGGACATCCTCTTCGTCATCGACAACTCCGGATCCATGAGCGAGGAGCAGCAGGGCATCGCGACGGAACTGCCCGCCTTCCTGGCCGCGCTGAAGGAGGGCAACGGTGTGTCCCAGGACTTCCGCGTGGGGGTCATCACCACCTCCGTGTACCAGCGCCAGCGCTTCGCGGACGGGGCGGACGTCATCCGCTCCTTCCCGGATCAGGAAGGCCGGCTGCGGCCGGTGAGGGACGAGGCGAACCTGCCCACCGCCGAGCGCTTCATCGAGGGTTCGGATCCGCTGCTGCTGCCCAAGTTCCAGCGGCTGGTGGACCAGGGAACCTCCGGCAGCGGTCAGGAGGCGCCCTTCGAGGCGGTGCGGCTGGCGGTCGCTTCGCCCCTGGCCACCCAGCCCCTGGCGGAAGGGGGCAACGGAGGCTTCCTGCGGGACGACGCCCGCCTGCTGGTGGTGGTGGTGTCCGACGAGGAGGACTGCAGCTCCACGCAGCGGCCGCCCCCGGTGGCGCTGGGCGAGGACCGGGCCGTGGACTCGTGCACGGAGCAGGGGGACAAGCTGACGCCGGTGTCGGAGTACTACCAGGCCTTCCAGAGCCTGCGTGACAGCCAGGGCGCGTCGCGCGAGGTGCTGTGGGCGACCATCGGGCCGGTGGCGGTGACGGACAAGCGCGCGGAGCTGATCGTGGACACGACGAGCGGCACCACCTACGTGCGCAACGTCGACTGCCCGACGTCCTACGGGCCCGGCTACCGGCAGAGCGACATGGCGAAGGCGTTCGACGCGACCCGGGCGAACCTGGATTCCATCTGCAAGACGAGCTACCAGCAGACGCTGCTGGACATCGCGGACCTGGCCACGGTGGCGCAGAGCGTGGCCGTGGTGAACCTGCCGGATCCGCGGCTCGCGGTGGTGAACGTCACGCGCGCGGATGGATCCGTGCAGACGTGCACGGCGGGCAACGGCGACTTCCGCTACGAGCCCCCCAGCGGCGACCGCTCCGCGCGCATCTTCTTCCTGGGCCCGTGCCTGCGGCGCGTGGGCGACACGAAGGTGGAGGTGAAGGTGCTGTGCGCCGGATAGCCCGGGGCTGATCCGCCGCGCATCACCCGAAGGGCCCCGCGAAGGACGCGGGGCCCTTTTTCGTGGGCCCGCACGTGACCTGTCATGTCCGGTGCCAAAAAAAGAATGCGCGCGGATCCGCCTCCTTCCGTCGAGCGGAGCACCCGACGCGACAGGTCCGATGCGCTCGGAATGCAGCCTGTTCGGGTGTCAGAGGGCTTCGGATACTGGCCCCATGCGCGCGCGGTGCGCGAGGCGAGGAGGCCACATGGGCGCGGCGGTCGAACGGTCGGGGTTGGCGGTGGTGGAGGAGCTGCGCGAACGGATCCGCCAGTTGCAGGCGGCGCCCCGTCGCGCGCTGTCGGTGCTGCGCACGGGCGTGGACGCGGTGGACGCGCTGCTGCCTCAAGGTGGCCTGCCGTTGGGGCACTCCGTGGAGCTGTGCGGCGAGGCGGCGTCGGGGCGCACCAGCCTGGCGTTGCGAGCGGTGGCGGCCGCGCACCGGGAGCTGCGCTTGTGCGCGTGGGTGGATGGTCCGAAGGAGCTCTATCCCCCCGCGGCGGCGGCGCTGGGCGTGGACCTGGAGCGGCTGCTCGTCGTGCGGCCCCAGGCCTTCGCGCAGCGGGTGTGGGCCGCCGTGCAGCTGGCGCGCAGTGGTGCCTTCACGGCGGTGGTGGTGGATCTGACGCTCGGCGTGGGCGCTCCGGGCCGTCCGGAGCGGCTGGCCCTGACGGAGGCGCGCAAGCTCGCGGACGCGGCGGCGCGAGGCGGGACGCTGGTGTTGCTGCTGACGTCGCCGGAGGCGCCCGCGGACGGTCTCGCGCGGCTGCGACTGGAGGCCCGGGGCGTCCAGGGCTGGTCCGTGGAATTGGAGCGCAGCCGGGGCGGAGGCGTGGGGACGCGCGTCGTGAGCCCCTGGCGGGAGCTCTACCCGGAGGTGGGGCTGGATGCCGGAGCGCGGCTGCTGGACGCGGACGTGGAGGCGTCAGGGGATGCGGGGCCGGACTTCTACCGGGACCCCGCCGACCGCGTGCGCAACGGCATGGGCATCCTGGGTCAGCGCCCCGGCCGGGACGCGCCCATGCCTTCGCTGGGGAGCGCGCTGTCCCCGGCCGGCCGCTGACAAGAGAGAGAGGGTGGGCCATGCGGAGGGGCTACCTGCACGTCACGCGCTTCCCGGTGCAGCGCAAGGTCATTGAGTCTCCCGCGCTCGCGGGCCAGCCGCTGGTGCTGGTGGAGGAGGTGCGCGGCCAGCGCCGGGTGGTGTTCGCCTCCACGCGCGCGCTGAAGGCCGGCGTGCGGACGGGGATGACGCTGACGGCGGCCACCGCGTTGGAGCCCGAGCTGCGGAACTTCCCGTACCGGTTGAAGGACGAGGCCCAGGCGCTGGCCGCGCTGGGGGAGTCGCTGCTCGGCCTGTGTCCTGGCTTCCAGCGCGACGCACCGGACGGGCTGTGGTTCGACGCGAGCGCGGCGCACCTGGTGGGCGGCGAACGGGAGTTGGGCGCGCGCGTGCTGGAGGTCTGCGGCGAGCAGGGCTACCGGGCGCACGTGACGGTGGCGTCGGAGGCGTTCACCTCGCGAGTGCTGGCGCGGTATGGCTCCCAGCGGGTGGCGGTGGTGCCGGAGGGGCAGGGCGCGCGAGCTCTGGCGCCCCTTCCGATGGGCGCGCTGGAGGACTCGGCGGCGAAGGCCTTCACCGTCCTGGGGCTGTCCACGTTGGGAGAGGTGGCGGCGCTGCCGGCCGGGGCGGTGACGGCGCGAGGAGGCGCCGGTGCGGCCCGGGTCCATGCGCGGTGCCGGGGCGTGGACGACACGCCCTTCACGCCGGATCCGTTGGAGGAGGCGCTGGAGGATCGGGTGGTGTTGGACGCGCCCGCGGACACCTTCGAACCCGTGCAGTTCGCGCTCAAGACGCTGCTCGACAGGCTGGGCGCGCGGCTGTCCGGGCGGCAGCGGGCGGCGGTGCGGCTCACCTTCGTGCTGCGCCTGGACCCCACCGGCGAGGCCCAGGTGCCGCTCCTGCTGGCGCGGCCCACGGCGCAAGCGAAGCTGCTGTTGGACCTGGCTCGGCACCGGCTGGGGGAATTGCGACTGGAGCGGCCAGTGGCGGAGGTCTCCGTGCGGGTGGACGCGCACGACGAGGACCTGGGCCAGCAGCTGGCGCTGGGGGACGCGCCGGAGGGGGACGCGGCCCTGGAGGGCGTGCTGTCGCGGCTGGCGACGACGCTGGGCGAGGGGGCGCTGTTCGCCGCGTCCCTGGAGGCCGTGCACCGGCCGGAGTCCGCGCATACGCCCCGGGCCTTCCATCCTCCAGAGGCGCGGCGCGGTCTGCTGTCCCCGTCGGGCCCGCTGGCTCCGGCGCCGGAGTCTGCCGCGCCCATCACCGTCTGGCGCGAGGCGGGGGCCGCCCGGGAGCGGCCGTCGCGGCTGCTGGCCCAGCCGGCCCGGCTGGACGCGGAGGTGACGGCGTCCGGGGAGATGCTGGCGGCGCGGATCGCGGGGCGGCGGCACCGGGTGACGGCGATGGCGGGGCCGGAGCGACTGGGTGGCGAATGGTGGACGGACACCCCGTACCAGAGGGACTACTACCGCGTGCACTTCGAGGGGCTGGGGCCCGCCTGGGTGTACCGGGACGGGCGGGACGGGGACTTCTACCTGCAGGGGCTGTTCGATTGAGGGGTAGGCGGGTGCGGTCGGGGTGGAGGCCCCGCCGCTTGTGGCCTAGCGTGACGGCATGCGCCCCGCACGACTCCTCCCGCTGCTGCTCGTGTCCCTCGTCCTTCCGGCCTGCGCCGCACGGCAGGTGCGCCCGGAGGGGAGCATCCGCAAGGTGGTGGTGGTGGCGGGCTCGCGCGTGGACGTGCTGCCCACGGGCACGTTCCGCCAGGACATCATCGGGGAGAGCAACCCGCGCACGGTGCTGGCCCGCCAGACGGAGGCGGAGCTCCTCTCGCGCGGCTTCGAGGTCGTGGCCACGCGCCAGTCCCAGGCCCCGGTGCCGCTCACGGACGAGGTGTCCTCCTTCGTCCAGCAGAACAAGGCCGAGGCCGCGGTGGTGGTCATCCTGGACTGGCTGGACGTGTCCGGCGCGACGGTGCTGGGCCGGGTGGACGTGGTGCTGCGGCTGGGCATGGTGGACCCCACCGGCCAGGTGCTCTGGACGGACACGTTCCGCTCGCAGCCCGTGGTGAGCGCCTACCAGTCCGCGACGGACTGGAACTCGTTCCTGCGCCGGGCCGTCATCGACGCGGTGCAGGTGGTGCCGTGACGGTGGTCGTCCCTCCTTCGCGCGTGACGAGGGGGGCATGCGGGTCCTGGTGACGGGCGCGGCGGGCTTCATCGGCGCCCACGTCTGCGAGCGGCTCCTCTCCCGGGGCGACACGGTGGTGGGCCTGGACGCGCTGGACGCGGCTCCTGGGGACGTGGCGCTGCGGCGCGCGCGCCTCCAGCGGCTGTCCGGCGCGCAGGGCTTCACCTTCCTGTCCGGGGACATCACCGACGCGGCCCGGCTGGTTGAAGCGTTCACGGCCGCGCGTCCGGAGGGCGTGGTGCACCTGGCCGCGCGGGTGGGCGTGCGGGCCCCGGACGCGGAGGCTCCGGCGTACGCGGACACCAACGTGACGGGCTTCGTGCGCGTGCTGGAGGCCTGCCGCGAGGCGCGCGTCCAGCACCTGGTCTACGCGTCCTCCAGCTCCGTGTACGGCGCGTCCACGCCCGCTCCGTTCCGCGAGGACGCGCCCGTGGATCAACCGCTCAACCTCTACGGCGCCACCAAGCGCGCCAACGAGTTGATGGCGCACGCGTACAGCCACCTGCACCGGCTGCCCACGAGCGGCCTGCGCTTCTTCACGGTGTACGGGCCGTGGGGACGCCCGGACATGGCGCCGCTGCTCTTCCTGCGCGCGCTGGCGAAGGGTGAGCCCCTGCGGCTGCACGGCGACGGGCGGATGCGGCGCGACTTCACCTTCGTGGATGACGTGGCGGAGGCCGTGCTGCGCGTGCTGGACCGGCCTCCCTCGGGGAGCCCGCCGCACCGGCTTCTCAACGTGGGCCACGGCGAGCCGGTGGCGCTGGGGGACTTCGTGGGCCTGCTGGAGCGGCACTGGGGCACGAAGGCCCGCGTGACGTCCGTGCCTTCGGCGCCCGCGGAGATGGTCTCCACGTGGGCGGACACCTCGCGGCTGGAGGCGGAGACGGGCTTCAGGCCGCGCGTGTCCGTGGACGCGGGCGTGGCCCGGTTGGTGGCGTGGTACCGCGAGTGGAGCGGCACCGCCCGCTGAGGCCTGCGCGAAACGGCGGCGGGCGCCGCCCGGGGCTCGTGAAGACCCCGGCCGACGCCCGCGTGTCCTACGTGCGGCGTGGAAGCGCTACGGCAGCACCGCGAGGAAGTTCTCGACGAAGGCGTTGTTGTCCTCGCGCAGCTCCGTCACCGACCGCTGCGAGTCCACCAGCGCGCCCAGGTAGAACAGCCCGGAGCCCTGGTAGCCGGGCAGCGTGTCCGCGGTGATGAAGAGCTGGCGCGTCGTGCATTGCCCCACGGACAGAGAGTCCACGTCCACATCGCCCAGGGTCACCTGGGTGGAGGAGGACGGCATCTCGTCCGGGAACGCCAGGGTGGGCTGGGTGGAGAGGAGGAGCTTCACCTGGCTGTTCCATCCCGAGGACTGCGTGCCCTGGTTGCAGACCTTCACGGTGGTGGAGAACATCTCGCCCCAGCGCACGGCGAATGGCGCGGTGACTTCCGTGACGACCAGGTCCGGCCCGTACCCCACGCCGATGCGGCCCCGCACGAAGGCGTTGTTGTCCGTGCGCAGTTCGTCGTTGGGAGACCCTGCGCGAATGAAGGCCCCCACGAAGAGGGGCGCTTCCGGATCCGCCGGTGGATTGGCGTTGAGGGTGCCTTCGCGCGTGACGCACGCGTTCTCGGGGAGGGACGGAATCTCCACCGCTCCCGCCAGGGACACGCTGGAGGCCGGATCTCCACCGGGGAAGGTCAGCTCCGGCGGCGTGGACGACGTGGAGAGGAAGAACTCCACCGTCTGGGTGGAAGAGGGCTGAGTGCCCTGGTTGCAGACGGTGACGGGGACCTGGGCCTGTCCATAAGGCTCGAGATTCTCCGGCCCGCCCATCGCGGTGATGACGAGGTCCGGCGCGTTCCCCACGCCGACGCGCGGCCCGACGAAGGTGTTGTTGTCCTTACGCACCTCTGGGGCAATCCAGTACCGGTCCACGGTGGCCCCCACGTAGTACGTGAGCGGATCCGCGCTCGTGTACCCGTAGAAGTTGCCGGTCACCGGCAGGGTGAGGCAGGTGTGCCCGGCCAGATTGGGGATGACGAGCTCGCCCAGGAACTCATCGGGGGGCACCTGGTTCGCGCCGCCCTGCGGAGGCAGGGACAGCTGGGGATGGGGCAGCAGTTGCAGCGTCACCGGCAGGCTGTCCCACGAGGCCAGGGAGCCCTGGTTGCAGACGGTGACGGTGGCGGTGAAGGACTGGCCGTGCCGGATGCTGGCGGGCGCCGTCAGCGCGGTGATGATCAGGTCGGCCCCCGACCCCACGCCCAGGCGCCCCTTCACGAAGACGTTGTTGTCCTCGAGCAGCTCCGTCCGGCCCTGGAACGGATCCACGACGGCGCTCAGGTACAGGGGCTGCTCCGGTGACGCTCCCGAGGGCCGGTCGACGGACACCATCCCCATGGCGCTCACGCACTGTCCGGCATCGAGCGGCGCGACGTTCAGGTACCCCGCCATGAACTGGTTGGGATCGTTGGGGGACGGCGGCGGTGAGCCCGGCGGAGGCAGGTTCCAGGTCTCCTCCGTGGACACGACGAGCGCCACCTCGGTGGAGTTCACGGGGTCGGTGCCCACGTTGCAGACGCGCACGGTGGCGGCGAACGGCTCCCAGGGCGCGACGGTGGAGGGTGCCTGCACCGCGGTGACCACCAGGTCCGGCCCGTAGCCCACGCCAATGGCGCCCGCCACGTAGGTGTTGTTGTCCCAGCGCAGCTCCTGCGGCATCGCCTCCCGGTTGACGACGGCCCCCAGGTACAGCGGGCGGAACGGAACCGCGTCGGGCGGTGCATCCGCCCACCCGGAGATCTGCCGCGTGGTGCAGGCCCCCGCGCCCAGCGACGGCAGGGACGCGTCACCCACGAACCTCTGGCCGCCCATCGGCATGGGCGGGAACGCCAGCGGATCCGGCGCCGGCAGCGTGTCGTCCACGCTCAAGTAGACCGCCACGCGCGCGCCGCCACTCAGCGGCCCCGTGCCCACGTTGCAGACCTTCACCTTGCTGGTGAAGGTCTCCCCGGGCCGCACGCTGGCGGGCCCCTGGAACTCGGTGATGACGAGGTCCGGCCCGTTGCCCACGCCGACGATGCCCGCGGCGAAGCCGTTGTTGTCCACGCGCGGCTCGAACTGCTGCATGTCCACGACCGCGCTCAGGTTCAGGGGCCGCTCGAACGGCGAGAGCATCGAGTCCACCGGACGCGAGGCCTGGAACGTGGAGCGCTGGGTCGTGCACTGCCCGGCCGCCAGCATTGCGTAGGCCTGGGCGCGGCCCTGGAAGGCGTAGGCCCGCGGGAGCTCCGCGAACACGGGGGGCGCCGGATACGGCCGCGACACGGGCGGCGCGGTCTCCGTGGAGAGGAACAGCGAGACCCCGTAGCTATACACGGGGGCCGTGCCCTGGTTGCAGACCGTATAGGTCGCGCTGAAGGGCTGGCCGTCCTGGAGGTCCGCGGGGGCGCGCACGTCGGTGATCACCACGTCCGCGTCCGATCCCGTGCCCACCAGTCCCTGGATGAACGTGTTGTTGTCCTCGTCCATCTCCTGGACGTTATGGACCGTGTCGATGGCCGCGCCCAGGTACAGGGGCTGACCCGGCTGCGCCTCCATGGGCAGGTTGCGGTAGGCGTTCACCTGCACCGTCTGGCACTGGCCGGCGGGGAGGTAGGTCACGTCCGCTCCGCCCACCGGGGCCTGGGTCTGCGTAGGGTAGGGCCCATACAACGGCGCGAGCGTCACCGAGGCTTCCGTGGAGAGGAAGAGCTCCAGGTGGGCGTAGCCAGACAGGTTGGCCGTGCCCACGTTGCAGACCTGCGCCTCGACGGGGAACGAATAGGAATCCGGGAGGTTGGTGGGGCCCTTCAGCGACCGCACCACCAGGTCGGGGCGATAGCCCTCGCGCACGGTGCCCTTCGTGAAGGTGTTGTTGTCGTCACGCAGCTCCGGGACGTACTGCAGCCCGTCCACGCGCGCGCCCAGGTACAGCGGACCGCCATGCTGGAAGGCCGGGGGCGGGAATGTGACGCCGAACACCGGCAGCGTGACGCACCGTCCCGCATCCAACCCCGGCGCCTGCGCCTGGCCGACGAAGGACTCCGTCAGGGCGCCGGGCTGCTGCGAAGCAGGCAGCGGGGACTCCGTGGACAGCAGCACGTCCGCGCGTACATCCATGGCCCGGTCCGTGCCCACGTTGCACACCGTCACGGATCCGGAGAACGAGTGCCCCGGGCCGATGTTCGTGGGCCCCGTCATGTCGGTGACCACCAGGTCGGCCTTGTCGCCCACGCTCAGCCGGCCCGCGACGCGCGTGTTGTTGTCCTCGCGCAGTTCGGGGTGCTGCTGCCGCGGGTCGATGATGGCGCCCACGTACAGCGGCTGCCCGGGCTGGGTGGCCGCCGGGGGACTCTGCGGGAACGCCTGCGTCCGGACCGTGAAGCAGCGGCCCGCCTCCAGCGGCGGCACGGGGACGATGCCCATCGGCGCCTGGACATCCACCGGCGCGCCTGGCGTGGGAAGGCTCAGGGTGTCCAGCGTGGAGATGTAGAGCTCCGCCTCGGAATAGGGCGACTCCTCCGTGCCCACGTTGCAGACGCGCACGTCGGCGAGGAGGGGCGTTCCCGGCCGGACGCTCGCGGGCATGTGCACTTCGGAGACCACGAGGTCCGGGCCCAGGCCCACGCCCATCAGGCCGCGGACGAAGCCGTTGTTCGTCTCATCCAGCTCCGTCACGGACTGCCCCGTGTCGATGCTGGCGCCCAGATAGAAGGCGGTGCCGGGCTGCCCGGGGGGCAGCTGCGCGTTGGCGGTCACGGTGCGCGTGACGCACTGGTGGGGCTCCAGCGGCCCCACGTCCTTCTCGCCCACGGTGACCTGCTGGGTCGGGGGTGGAGCGTTGGGGTCGGGCACCTGCTG
>NZ_RAWR01000280.1:0-11677 GCF_003986945.1 Corallococcus sp. AB018
GGTGGAGGACGCGGAGGCCGCGATGCGGGTGACGTTGGAGAACGCGGGGACGACGGCGCTCGCGGTGGCGTCCCTGTACGGGGGGGCCCGGGTGGCGTTGGCGCTCCAGGAGCGGCACCCGGCCGTGGGCGGACTGTGTCTGGTGGCGCCGGATGTGGACCCGCTGTCACTCGTGCGACTGTCGTGTCCGCTGCTGGTGATTGTGGGGGCGGAGGACACCCGGGTGCCCCGGGCGGCGCTGGCCGCGGCTGTCGCGGAGGCCGGGGGCGATTTAGAGGTCATCGACGATGCCGGGGCGACCTTCCATCGCAACCTTCCCCAGGTGGGGCGGGCGGCGGCGGCGTGGCTCCAGCGCCTGTCGGGTGGGTAGGGCGTTGGCGTGCAAACCGTTGGACTTCTTCACCTTTCTTCATCCCCTGCGCCTTGCACGGCCGGCCGGGGGGCGGACAGACTGAAAGCGCAGACCCAATCGTCCCGCCGTGCGTTCGTAGTGGGTCTTCGAGGCGTCTTCGTTCAAGGAGTGTCCCGATGCGGATGAGGCGATGGAACGTGGTTCTCGCGGCGCTGGCCCTGTCGGCCTCGGCGTGCGCTTCCGCATCGCGGGAGCCGGAGGCCCCCGCCGGGCAGGACCTGGCGGCAGCGCAGGCGGAGGTGTCCCAGGCGGTGGCGGAAGGCTCGGACGACGTGGTGTCCGGCGCCATCGTGGTGGACTTCAAGGACGGCACCACCAAGGAGCAGTTCGACGCCTGGGAGCAGGAGTGGGGCGTGGACCTGGAGTTCAACTCCCTGGAGGGTCCTCGCACGGGTGTCACGCTGGCGGTGGGCGTGGACGGCGTGGAGGACGTGCTCCCGCGCATCCGCCAGAACCCGGCGGTGGAGTCCGCCGAGCCGCTCATGCAGGTGCGCACCAGCTACACGCCGAACGACCCCCAGTTCGAGTCCCAGTGGAACCTCCGGATGATCGACATGCCGAAGGCCTGGGACGGCAACCGGGGCAAGGGCGTGGTGGTGGCGGTCATCGACACGGGCATCGCCTACGAGGACCACGACGACTTCAAGCAGGTGCCGGACCTGAAGGGCGTGTCGTTCGTGAAGGGCTATGACTTCGTCAACGACGACGAGCACGCCAACGACGACCATGGCCACGGCACGCACGTGGCGGGCACCATCGCGCAGGCCACCAACAACGGCGAGGGCGTGGCGGGCGTGGCGTTCGACGCGACGCTGATGCCGCTCAAGGTGCTGAACCACTTCGGCAGTGGCACCTCCGCGGACATCGCGGACGCCATCCGCTTCGCGGCGGACCACGACGCGAAGGTCATCAATATGTCGCTGGGTGGTGGCCTGTATTCGCAGGTCATGGCCAGCGCGGTGGAGTACGCGCGCAAGAAGGGCGTCACCGTGGTGGCCGCGGCGGGCAACACCGGGCGCGGCAAGGTGGAGTTCCCTGCGGCGTACCCGGGCGCGGTGGCGGTGAGCGCGGTGGGCCCGGCCGGCACGCGCGCGCCGTACTCGTCCTACGGCAAGGAGCTGGACATCGCGGCGCCCGGTGGTGACAAGAGCCGGGGCGATACGGGCGGCATCCTGCAGAACACCATCGACCCGCGCGACCCGTCGCGCTCCATCTACGCCTGGTACCAGGGCACCAGCATGGCCGCGCCGCACGTGGCTGCCGTCGCCGCGATGCTCTACGGCGCGGGCGCCACCACGCCGGACGAGGTGGAGCAGGCGCTCTACGCCGGCGCCAAGGCGACGGAGAACCAGGCCTGGTCGGAGGAGTACGGCCATGGCGTCCTCAACGCGAATGCCTCGCTGAAGGCCTTCAACGGCGCTTCGCCCCGGTGGCCGTCGCTGGGCTGGGCCGCGGCGCTGCTCGCGCTGGTGCTGCTCACGCTGCGTGGACGCGAGCGCCCGGGCTACCTCAACGTGCTCTTCCGCCCGGCGTTCCTCGTGCCGTTGGTGCTCTCCACGGTGGGCTTCTTCTTCCTGCGCACCTGGTTCGCGGGTGCGGCGGGCGCGGCCCAGGACGTGGTGAGCGTGGCGTCGCTGCCCATCCCGGACTGGCAGCGCATCATCTTCGGCCGGGGCGCGGTGAACCCGCTGTTCTACAGCGCGCTCATTCCCCTGGTGCTGTCGCTGCCGGCCATCGCGTGGCGGGGCTTCCGGCCGGCGGTGGGCGGCCTGGCGTTGGGCTTCGCGGGCTTCCTGGCCTACGCGGCGTGGGTGGGCGCTCCGGCGCTGGCGTGGATGCCGTTCACCTTCCTGGCGAAGCCGTGGCTGGGCTTCAACACGGTGGTGTGCCTCGTCATCGCCCGCGCGATGCTCAAGCGGGAGGACGCATGAAGCTCTCCGGCACGGTGCAGTACCAGGACCTGGAGGGCGGCGTGTGGGTCCTGAAGGCCGACGACGGCCGGACGTACCAGCTCGCGGGCGGTGACCGGAAGATCAAGAAGGACGGTCAGCGCATCTCCGCCGAGGGCAGCATCCAGCGCGACGCCGTCACCGCCGCCATGGTGGGGCCGGTGTTCCACGTCAGCTCGTACAAGTCGGAGTGACGTCGTGCCCGGGGGGAGTCATCCCTCCGGGCCTCAGCGGCTGCGCTTGTCCTTGCTGGGGCCATAGGCCTCCGACTGGCGCAGCCGCTCTTCTTCGTAGGCCTCCATGGGCACCTCGCCCTTGCGTACGGCGTCGCGGAGCTGCCGCATGGCCTTGCGCTCGGCCTGGAGCGCGGGAGCCGCGTCCTTGGGCAGCGGATCCACCGGGTGCTGGACGTCGTAGACGCTCAGCGACACGCCACGCCCATCCACGAGGCCCAGCCCCACCAGGGACAGCGTGGCCGCCATCACCCAGGGCAGCAGCTGGAGGGCGAAGAGGGGCACGGGCTTCGTGGCGCGCACCTCCTCATCGCTGGGGGGAGTGCCGCGTCCCCACACGGAAGGGAAGTGCCGGGACGCTGCGCGCAGGCCCAGCAGCGCCGTCCAGCCCACCAGCACCAGACCCACCACGGCGCGCCAGTCCGTCACGTCGTCCGTCGCTCCGTCCTTCGCGAGCCCCGAGTGCGTGGCGATGAGGAACAGCGCCGATGACACGATGTTGTTGGCCGCATGCGCCGCGATGCCCGGCCACAGCGAGCCGGTGCGCCAGAAGAGCCAGCCGAACAGCAATCCCAGCTCCGCGCGGGCGAGGAAGCCCACCGGATCCAGGTGGAACGCGCTGAACACCACGGACGAGATGATCAGCGCGCGCCAGGGGGATGCGGGGGCTGGCGGCGTCAGGGAGCGCTGGAAGAGGCCGCGGAAGAAGACCTCTTCGCACAGCGGAGCGGCCACGGACACGCCGCCCAGCAGCAGCGCCAGCTCAATCGGCGTCTGGCCTTCGAAGAGGCGCGAGGCGTCGAACATCTCCCGCAGCCATGCGGGAGCCACCTTCTGCGCGAGGAACTGTACGGGCACCACCACGCCGACGAAGTTGGCCACGCCCAGCAGGAAGCCGAACAGGGTGGGGGCGCCCAGGAACGGCGTGAGGCCCACGTACGCGGCGGGCCGGTACCCTGAGCGGCGCAGCATGATCCACGCGAGGCCCAGGAAGAGGAACACCTCCGTGAACCATACGCCGAAGGCGGGGTTGAGCAACTGGGTGACGGCGCCCACCGTCACGAAGAGCCCGAAGGCCAGGGCCGCGGCGAGCACGGGGTGGGGCGGCGACAGCGGCGCGGGGGCCTCCGCCGGCCGCGGGTCGCTGGAAGGGAAGGCTTCGTCCACCGTGTCGTCTCCTGCCCCCTCTCCGTCAGGCGGAGAGGGGTGGGGTGCCGCGTTCGCTTCGAGGAGGAAGTGCTTCGTCAGGCCCGGTGGAGGTAGCCGCGGATCTCCTCCGCGAGCGGGTTCTTCCGGGGAAGCTCCGCCGCCGCGGCCGGGTCACCCAGCCGCAGCTTCTTGTCCTCTTCCACGAGGATGCGCTGATCCAACAGGTACTCCACCGCGTTCTCCAGCGTCGTCTTCGCCAGGGACTCGGCGGCGGTGATGCGGCCGGCGTTGTACTCGCCGCGCCCCGTCTCCAGCGCCAGCTTGACGAACGTCTTGCGGTCGGTGGCCACGCCCGCGGCCACGTCCGGCAACGTCATGGCGGCCAGCAGGTAGGCCTCCAGGAAGTCGCGCAGCAGGTCCGCCAGGAACTCCAGGTCCGGCTGGGCGTGGGCCTCCGGCGCGCGCGTGAGCGTGTCGCCCTCGTGGATGACCAGACCCATGCGCACAAGCCGCTCCACGCACTCGGCGAAGATGGTGTCGAACGACGCGCCCACCCGGTAGATGAACTCCACCTTGAAGAGGCGCGACAGGAACAGCGCGCGGGCCTTCACGGTGTCGTACGGCGCGGGCGTGCCCGCGAGCAGCGCGTTGGCCACCAGGCTGCGCGCGGCCACCAGGTTCATCAGCGTGTTCTTGTAGAAGGACATCTCCGGGCGGCGTGAATCCTCCACCTGGTAGCTGACCTCGCCGCGCGCCTCCTTCGTGCGCACCATCTCGTCGGAGATGAACTCACGCATCGCGTCCTGGATGGGGCCCAGCGTCTCCGGGTTGCTCGGCGCGTTGGCCAGTTCCTTGGACAGCCGCGCGCCGTCCTCGGAAGCGATGCGGCGCAGCAGGCTGATCCGATCCGTGAGCTCGCGCTGGGTGAGGCCGCGCCGGCGGTGGGCCAGGAGCGACGCGCTCACCAGCGCGTGAGGCGTGACGGTGGACACCTTGCTGATGCCGTACATCACGCGGTTGCCCAGCGCGCGCACCAGGCCCTTCTTCTGCTCGTCCGTCACCGGCTCCTGCGGCGACAGGCCACGCGCCTGCATGAACTCCACCAGCGACAGCGGCTCGTCGAAGGTGAGGTGGATGCGCCCGTAGCGCGCGGCCAGCACCTTGGGCGCGCTCAAGAGGGCCTTCAGGTCCTCCGGCTTCTTCTCCCCGCCGGCCAGCTCCTTCGAGTAGCTGTCGGACTCCACCACCTTCTCGTAGTCGATGGAGACGGGCACGAAGTAGAGGTCGTTGCGCGCGCCATCCAGCACCGCCTCGACCTGCCACGTGAGCATGCCCAGCTTGGGCGTGAGCAGCTTGCCCGTGCGCGAGCGGCCACCCTCCGGGAAGAACTCCTGGTGGATGCCGTCATGCACCAGCTTCTTGATGTACGCCTTGAAGGACGCGGCGTAGACCTTGTCGCCCTTGAACGAGCGACGCAGGAAGAATGCGCCGCAGCGGCGGAACAGCACGCCCAGGGGCCAGAAGGACAGGTTCGCGCCCGCGGCCACCAGTGGCGCGGTGTAGCCCCGGTTCCAGAGCACCCAGCTCATCACCAGGTAGTCCACGTGGCTCTTGTGGCTGGGGCAGAGCACCACCGGCGCCTTGCCCGCGGCCTTGAGCGCCCGGTGCAGCCCGGCCTCGTCCACGCCGATGCCGTCGTAGATGCGGTTGAACACCCACTCCAGCATCGGCGCGATGAGCGCCAGCACGGACGGGTTGGGCTTGGCGGCAATGGCTTCCAGGTTGCGCTGGGCCTCGCGGTACACGCTCGAGGGCTTGCGGCCCGTGGCGGCGGCGTGCTCGTCCAGCACCTTGCGCAGCTGACGGTCGCGCAGCGTCTCCTCGATGAGCCGGTCCGTGGGCTTCTGCGGCGGGCCGAACACCGCGCGCGTCTCACGCGCGAGGAACACGTGCAGCGTGCTGCGCACCTTGCGCGCCAGCACCTCGTCGCTGACGCCCGGGTTCTCCTCGATGAAGCGGCGCAGGTCGATGGGCTCTCCCACGCGGAACTGCGCGCGCTTGTAGTTGCGGAAGAACGCCACCATGGAGTGCACGAAGCCCGGTGCCTCCGGGCTTCCGAACAGCGCGTCGCGCCAGCCCGGCTTGAGCTTCGCGGGGCGCTTCTCCCAGACGAACAGCTCCGGCACCAGGAACACCGGGCGCTCGGAGCCGCGCGCCAGCCGCACCAGTTCGGGGAAGGGGTCCTCGCGCGTCTCCTTGCCGGAGGCATGCAGGAGCGCCGTGCGGCGCAGGAACACCAGGCCGCTGCCGCCCTGCTCGCGGGCGTAGCGGAAGCGCTCCTCCACCGCGCCGCCCTGCGCCGTCTGGCGCCAGGGTTTGGTGAACCAGGGGCGCAGGTTCACCACCGCGCGGATGGGCGGCATGGCCCGGCGGACCATGGCCCACGCGATGTAGAGGAAGTTGATCCACGCCGTGGTGCGCATGACGTGCACCACGAAGCCCCGGGCGCTGAGCGCGCGCAGCTCGTTCTCGGCCTCCGGCGGGAAGTGCACCCCGTCGAAGTACCGAGCCCCGAGCACCCGGGACATGGGACCGAATTCCTCCTTCAAAGCCTCTCCTTGCGTCGCGGTCTGCGCCAGCGCGGTGTCCATCGCAGCCCCCCAGGCTACATGTTTTCCGGCGTCGGGATGCCCAGCAAGGTGAGCCCCGCCGCCAGCGTGATGCGCGTCGCGTCCGTGAGCGCCAGCCGGGCCGCGCGCACCGCGTCATTCCCCTCCACGAGGATGCGCTTGTCGCGGTCCTTGTTGCCGGCCGTGTAGTAGCGGCTGTACGCCGCCGCCACGTCCAGGAGCAGCCGCGCCACCAGGCTGGGCTCGTACTGCTCCGCCGCCGCCTTCACCGTGTCCGGCAGCCGCATCAGCTCACGCACCAGGGCCTGCTCTTCCGGGAGCGTGAGCAGGGACGGATCATACGCCGAGGGCACGCCGCCGCCCTTGCGCAGCACGTTCGCGCTCCGGGCATGCGCGTACTGGAGATAGGGCCCCGTGTGCCCCTCGAGGCTCGTCACCTCGTCCCAGTCGAACGTGTAGTCGCTGGCGCGGTTGTGCTTGAGGTCGCCGAAGACGATGGCGCCCAGGCCGATCTGCTCCGCCAGCGCCTCCGCGTCGGTCGTCTCCAGGTTGCCCTGCGCGACGTTCTCTTTCACGCGCTGGAGCACGCGCTCCTTCGCCTCGTCCAGCACCTGATCCAGCTCCACCACCTGGCCCTTGCGCGTGCTCATGCCGTGGATGCGGCCGAACGGCACGTGCACGCACTTGTCCGCCCACGGCTGGCCCATCTCCGTCAGGGTGCGGAACACCTGCCGGAAGTGCAGCGCCTGGTCCTGCGCGACGACGTAGAGCGACTTGTCGAAGTTGAAGCGCGCGTGGCGGTCCTCTGCGGCGGCCAGATCGCGCGTGGCGTAGAGCGTGCTGCCGTCGTTCTTCTTGAGGAGCACGGGCGGCTCGCCGTCCGCGTAGGGCATGTCCACGATGATGGCGCCCTGGGACTCCTTCACGCCGGGCTTCTTCGCGATCTGCTCGATGACCGCGTCCATCTTGCCCTGGTAGCGGCTCTCGCCCTCGATGTGTTCGAAGTCGATACCCATGCGCGCGTAGACGCGCTTGAAGCCCTTGAGGCTCGTCTCCCGGAACTGGTTCCAGAGCTTCATCGCCTCCGGATCGCCCGCCTCCATGCGGCGGAAGAACTCGCGGGCCTTCTCATCGAAGGCCGGGTCTTCACCGGCGCGCTTGTTGGCCTGAACGTAGACCTGGACCAGATGTGCCATGTCCTCCCGGAGTTCCTCCTTGCCGAACTCCTGGAAGCCCACGGCGACGAGGCCGAACTGCTTGCCCCAGTCACCCAGGTAGTTGACGCCCTCCACGCGCCAGCCCAGCGCGCGGTACAGGTTCGCGATGCAGTGGCCCAGGAACGTGGTGCGGATGTGGTGGAAGCCAATGGGCTTGGCGATGTTGGGCGACGAGTAGTCGATGACCACCGTCTTGCCCTTGCCGTCCTCCGCGTCGCTGCCGTAGGCGAGCCCCGCCAGTCGCACGCCGTCGATGACCTCCTGGGTGAAGGGGAGGGGGAGGAATCGCGCGTTGACGTAGGGGCCCACGGCCTTGACCTCCAGGCCCGGGACCTGGAGCGCCTGCGCGAGCTGCGCGGCGATGGCGGGGGGCGCCTTCTTCTGCGCCTTGGCGAGAGGGAAGGTGGCGAAGCTCAGGTCGCCGTGCGCGGGATCCGCGGGCTTGACCTGGGGCTCGATGTCAGCGGCGGGGACACCCAGGGCCCCGGCGAGGGCCTGGGCGAACGCGGCGCGATAGCGGCTATAGACAGAAGTGCTCATGGACCGCGCGGATACTACCCAAGGCGGGGCGCCTTCCATCCACCTCTTCTGTGGGGAAGGCGTCAGAGCGTCATTCAGGTCACGGCGGGGCCGCGGCTCTTGGGGCGCACCACCGAGGCCACGGTGTCCAGCAGCTTGGGCAGCTTCAGAGGCTTCTCGAAGTACCCGTCGATGCGGTCCGGCCCTTCACCCGAGGTGAGGGACGCGACGTCGCTCGCGCCGGAGATGATGTAGACGACCACGTCCGCCAGCGACTCCGTGGTGCGGATGTAGTGGAGCACGGAGCGTCCGTCCTCCCCCGACAGCCGCAGGTCCAGCAGCACCATGGCCGGACGGATGTGGGACAGGATGGAGCGCGCCTCGGCGGCGCCGGAGGTGGCCATCACCCGGTAGCCCTCCTGCTCCAGCACCTGCTCCAGCACCTCGCGGCAGTCCACGTCGTCTTCCACCAGGAGGATGCCGCCCGCCTTGGGCGCGGCCTGGTTCACGTCCGGGGCGCTCACGGCGCTCGCGAACAGGGGCAGGACCATCTGGAACGTGCTGCCCTCGCCCAGGATGCTGCTGGCGTCCACGCGGCCGCCGTGCAGCGCGACAATCTTGGCGACCAGTGGCAGGCCCAGGCCCGTGCCCGGGGGACGGGGCATGCCCGGCTGCGCCCGGTAGAACGAGTCGAACACGTGCTCCAGGGCTTCCGCCGTCATGCCCTGGCCGGAGTCCTTCACGGTGAGGACGCCCAGGCCCTCGCTGGACGACACGCTCACCTCGACGACGTCGTCCGTCTCGCTGTGGTGGATGCCGTTCTCCACGAGGTTGTGGATGGCCTCGGAGATGCGCTCGCGGTCGCCCCGGACGAACACCTCCGGGCAGGGGGGAATCACCACGCGCACGCGGCTGTGCTCCGCGACGGCGCCCAGCCCGCGCACCACCTCTTCCGCCACGGCCTTGAGGCCGAAGGGGCGCTGGTTGAGCTGCATCTTCCCGGACGACAGCCGGGACATCAGCACCAGGTCGTTCACCTGCTGGAGCAGCCGGTCCGCGTTGCGATCACAGATCTGCACCGCGCGGCGCTGCCCGTCCGTCAGCGTGCCCAGCTTCTCCCGGCCCAGCATGGCCAGGTAGGCCTTGATGGTGGTGAGCGGGTTCTTCAAGTCATGGGACACATTGCCGAGCAGCTCCTCGCGGTTCTGCTCCAGGCTCTTCAAGCCCGCGATGGCCGTCTGCAGGTCCTTGTTGCGCCGGGCGCTGTCGTCGCGCAGCCGGGCCACCTCGTAGGCGGCGGTGAGCTGCGACGCCAGTGACTGCATCAGCACGTCGGACGCCTTCCGGCGCGCGCCCAGCACCACCAGCACGCCCGTCACGCCTTGCGGTCCCTCCAGGGGCACGGCGACGGTGTCGTCCTCACGCAACAGCACCTTGTCGGTGAAGCACCGGCCCACCACGCCCTCGCCCGGGACGGCGGCGGTGACGCGCTCGTCGTAGCGTCCGCGCACGTGCTCCACGTGCAACTGGTTGCGCGACGGGAAGTGGCGCGCGACGTAGCAGACCTTCGGCTTGAGCAGCGTGTGGAGCGTCTGCAGCTGCGCGCGCAGGGCCTCGGTGGGGCCCGCGTTGTCGGTGAGCTGCCGGCCCATCTCCAGCAAGGCCTGGGCGGCGGTATCAGTGTCCACCGGAGGAGGCGGTTTCGCCGCCCGCTTCGGTGGAGCCTTCTTCGCGATGGTGGCGGGGCGCAGCGGGACGACCTCTGCGAGCTGCGGACCCTTCTTCTTCGATGGCACGCGTGAATCCTGCTTCATGTCTCGCGTGGGAGGGAACCGCACCGAAGCCCGGTGCCCTCCACCAACGCCGAGCGTGTCAGGTGCCCGACAGCCCCCCAGCCCCGCTGTCCGCTTCCCTGGCCGGGGTACTGGAATGACTCAGGGTCGGCGCTGGATGCGGCCGTCCTTGTCCAGGCTGTAGGGCTCCACGAGGGCGGCCTGCACCTTCTCCTGGTAGCCCTGCACGCCGAAGCCGCTCTCCGCCAGGGCCGACAGCGCCACGGTCTGCACGCGGCGCGCGGTGTCCTCGGAGGTGAGCAGCTTGAGCAGGGGCTCGCGCGCCGGCTCGTACTTCAGGGGCCCCAGGACGTTGATGGCGGCGATCTTCACGTCGTCGGACATGTCCTCCAGGAAGGGGAGGACGGCCGGGGCCACGCGCGGATCCTGCTTGCCCAGCACGTGGTGGAGCAGCACGACCTTCTTCTCCGGGTCGCGCGTGTAGCGGGAGGACAGGTGCTGGAGCGTGTCCGCGATGACGCCCATGAGCGCGTCCTCGGCGAGCAGCTCCTGGAGGATGCGCAGCGCCCAGGACGTGGCCTGATCACTCGACTTGAGGAAGGCGCTCACCGGCGCGACGGCGTCCTGGCCGAAGTGCTTGATCAGCTCGAAGGTGTGCTCCTTCTCGTCGGCGTCGGTGGTGAGCGGGTCCACGGTGATGGTGAACCGGCTGAGCAGCACCGTGACGGCCTCGGGGTACTTCATCTCCCCCAGCTGCTGCAGGGCCTTCTGCCGCGTGGACGGCTCCCCGTACTTCTGGGTCACCTTGGACTTGAGCTTGAGGGCTTTGTCGGGGCCCGAGCCGCCCGTGAGGAAATCGAAGAGACCCATAAGTACGTACCCGCTCCGGAATCGGAAGAGTGGAGGCGCGATGTAGGACGGTGCGCCTTCCAGGACAAGTGGCAACGACAACTACAACGTCAGCTCCCGGCGCACGTCGCCCCGGTAGGCCCGCGCCAGCGTCTCCGCGGCGGCCCGGACCTCGTCCGTGGCCTCCTCGGGGACCTTCACCTGGAGCAGCAGGTACATGTCGCCCGGAGTACCGCCCCGGAGCGACGGCACGCCGCGCCCCTTGAGCCGCATCTTGCGGCCGGACTGTGAACCTTGAGGCACCTTCAGCGTCACCTCACCCTGGAACGTAGGCACGCGCACCTCGCCGCCCAGCAGCGCCTCGGAGACCGTCACCGGCAGGTCCAGGTAGAGGTCGTCGCCCTCGCGGCGCACCAGCGGATGCTCGGCCACCTCCGTCTCGATGTAGAGGTCCCCCGGAGGGCCCCCCTGGACGCCCGCCGCGCCCTGGCCGGCCAGCCGCACCTTGGAGCCGGTGACGACGCCCGCCGGAATCTTCACCGTCAGCCGGGTCGTCTCCTCCTTGATGCCGCTCCCACCGCACTGGGAGCAGGGCTCCGGGGCCTTCCCGCTGCCGCGGCAGGTGGGGCACACGCCGGATCCGCCGAACATGGCGCCGCCCCGCCGGGCCCGGCCCGTGCCGTTGCAGGTGGGGCACGTCACGAGCTTCCCGGTGTTGCCCTCGCCGTGGCACTTGGAGCAGCGGCCCGGCCGCTGGAGCGTCAACGTGCGCTCGGTGCCGGTGACGGCCTCCGCGAGCGAAACCTGCACGCGGGTCGTCAGATCATCGCCGCGCTCGGCCGCGGTGGACCGGCTGCCGCCCCGGCCCCGCCCGAAGAGGTCGTTGATGTCGAAGCCGCCAGCGCCCCCGCCGCCTCCGCCCGAGC